>JALZJA010000331.1 GCA_030860005.1 Actinomycetota bacterium | reverse complement strand
TCGAGATCGACGAGTTCTTCCTGGGCGGCTACGAAGAGGGCCTCACAGGCGGGCGTCAGCGTGGAAAGAAGACGCTGTGCGGCGTCGCGATCGAGGTTCGCGGCCGCGGTTCGGGCCGCCTGCGGCTTGCCGTCCTGGCCGATGCGTCGGGACCGACACTGACGAAGTTCGCGAAGGACACCACAGCGCCCGGTGCGATCGTCCACACCGACGGCCTACAGTCCTACCGCGTGCTGGCCGAGCACGGCTACGACCACCGCCGGCGCACGCAGACTGCTGCGGCGCCCGGAGAACAACTGCTGCCCCGAGCGCACCGCGCGATCAGCAACCTCAAGGCCTGGATGCACGGCACTCACCGCCGCGTCTCGCCCGAGCACCTGGTCGTCTACCTCGACGAGTTCATCTTCCGCCACAACCGCCGCACCACTCCCATGGCCGGCTTCCAGACGCTGCTGGGCCTCGGCCTCACCCACGAGCCGATCACCTACCGCGACATCATCGACCGAGCCGCTTGACCGCTGCTTGGAGCGAACCCGGTACGCACTACGCCGCTTGAGAAAGCGCCGACCGCCGGGCGACTGTGCAAAGCTGCCCGCGATGCGGCTGCCGACTCCTCTGCTGGCTTCTGTCGGGCGCCGACGCGCGCTGCTGGCCGTCGTCGTCGTGCTCGCGGGCGCCGCCACGGCCGTGGGGATGGGCGTGGTCTCGTCGTCGTCGCGTGGGGTCGCGGAGGGCTCCCGTCCCGCCGTGCCGGCGCCGGCGGGTGGCGTTTTTGGGGACGTGTCGGCGATGGACGCCCGAAGGCCGGTCGCCGAGCGCGCTGAGCGCCGGCCGCGTCGGGGCGGGGAGGACTACTACCGGCGCAATGCCAGCAGGCAAGTCCCGGCGAAGGTTGGGAAGGGGTTCATGCCGCTGTACCGCGAGGCGGAACGGAGTTTCGGCGTCAACTGGCGGTTGATCGCCTCCATCCACCGCCAGGAGACGGCGTTCTCGACGGCGCCGGGCACCTACCGCGGGCTCAACGCCTTTGGCTGCTGCGCCGGCCCGATGCAGTTCAACGTCACCAACGGGCCCGTGAGCACCTGGGACCATTACCGCAACGCGTTCCGTGAAGGGCGTCGGCCCAAGAGCTATCCGCATCGCACCGACTCTCACCCGTCGATCTATGACGACTTCGACGCGATCATGGCCGCCGGCTCGCTGCTCAGCGACTCGGGCGCCGGCCGCTCGCTGGATGCCGGCGCGTGGCAGGGGGCCTACAGCTACTACGGGCACGACCTCTTCGGCGTGACCTACGCCAGTGAGGTCCTCGCGCGAGCGGTTGGGTGGGAGCGTGACGGCTTCTGCCTGAACTGCGGCGTCGACGAGGGCCTTGTGGCCGAGTTCGACGACGCCTACGGCGCGTCGGTCCGCCGGCAGCTGCTCGCCGCCGAGCGCCGCCGCGAGGAACGCGAGGAGCGCGAGGAGCGCAGAGAGGAACGCGAGCGCCGGGAGGAACGCGACCGCCGCGACCGTCGCGAGGGGGGCGACGACGGCCCGGACGAGCGCGCCCCGCAACGGCCGCCGACGCGCCGCCCGCGCCCGTCGACGCCGCCCTCGGCCCAGGAGGACCCGCCGAACAGGCCTGCGCCGCCGCCCCCGACGCCGACGCAGCCCCCCACCACACCCGAGCCCGAGCCGCAGCCGGCGCCGGCGGCCGGCGAATGCTCCTCCATCGAGGATCCGCTCGGCTGCTAGCTCAGGGGGCTCTGGCGCCTGGCGACCGGCGAGGTGGGCGTCTCGCTCATGACCCAGGTCCGCGGCGTCCGACGAGAAGGCCAAAGCGCGAACGTGGCTGGCATCCGCGCCATCGCGCCTGGCGCCGTGGGTTCAGCGAGGCCCTCAAGGACAGCGCGGGAGGGTTCCAACCACGACGGCGGGGCAGCAGATCCGACTTGGCCGAAAGCTCGTAGTCGTCGTCGTGGTAATGCTGCGTCTCGCCCTGCTCGTCGTCGTCGGCCTCTTCGCCGTCGCGTCCGGCGCGAGTGCGGCCACGCCGATCAACCTCGGTCCAGAGCGGACCTACCGGACCGGCGACCTTCCGTACTCGGTCGAGACCGCCGACCTCAACGGCGACGGGGTGCTCGACATCGTGAGCCCGAACACGATCTCGCACGACGTGACCGTTCTGCTCGGCGAGGGGGACGGCACCTTCGCCCCGTCGCGCACGTTCCCGGGGGGAGACAGTCCGCGGACGGCGGTGACCGGGGACTTCGACGAGGACGGCCGGGTCGACGTGGCCGTCTCGAACGTGT
>JALZJA010000087.1 GCA_030860005.1 Actinomycetota bacterium | reverse complement strand
ACGCTGGCCCGCCGCGCCTGATTGCGCCTCAGCGCTCGTACGTGCCGATGATGCGCGCTTGCTCGATCACGTGGTCCTCGATGCGCGCCAGCAGCTCGCGCCGGTCCAGCCCGGGCTCCAGATCGAGCTCGCTGTCGAGCGCGTAGACCCAGAAGTAGTAGTGGTGAAGCCCGTGGCCGGGCGGCGGCGCCGGCCCCGTGTACCCGGAGTCTCCGCGAGAGTTCGTGCCGCTCACGGCGTCGCCGCCGCCCTCCGGCAGCCCGCCGGCGTCGCCGGGAATCCCGTAGGCCACCCAGTGCGCGAAGCCATCGACGAGCGGAGCGTCGGGATCGTGCGTCACGACCGCGAAGCCCACCGTGCCGTCCGGCGCTCCGGTCCACTCGAGCGCCGGCGCGACGTTCTCGCCGTCGCTGGTGTGGCGCTCCGGGAGGGCGCCGTGCGGGGCGAACGCCGGCGAGGTGACGGTGAGATCTCCGATGTAGAGCTGCTGCGGCATGGCGCCTCCGGTGGAGCGGTTTGGCGACCCGTGCTCGTCGCCCTTTGCTTGCAGGTACCCAGGGCCGCCCGCGAGATCGCCACCGCCCAGCGCCTAGACTGGATCCGTGTTCGACGCCCTCTCCGAAAAGCTTCAGGCGACGCTCTCCGACGTCCGCGCCCGCGGCGCGCTGACCGAGGCCGACATCAACGCGGCGATGCGCGAGATCCGCCTCGCGCTGCTCGAGGCCGACGTCAACTTCAAGGTCGTCAAGTCGTTCACATCCAGCGTCAAGGAGCGCAGCCTCGGTAAGGAGGTGCTCGGCCAGCTCAACCCCGGCCAGCAGGTCGTCAAGATCGTCAACGAGGAGCTCACCGCGCTCATGGGCGGTTCGAGCGCGACCGTCGCGTTCTCCCCGCGCCCGCCGACCGTGATCCTCATGGCGGGCCTGCAGGGCTCGGGCAAGACGACCGCCTCGGCGAAGCTCGCGCGGTTTCTCAACGCCGAGCACGGCTCGTCCGTCGCGCTGGCGGCCTGCGACGTCTACCGCCCCGCCGCCGTCGATCAGCTCGTCAAGGTCGGCGGTCAGGTCGGCGCGACCGTCTACGAGCAGGGCACCGGCTCAGATCCCGTCGACATCGCCAAGTGGGCGCTGGACCAGGCCAAGAAGGACGGCAAGGACGTGCTCATCGTCGACACGGCCGGTCGCCTGCACATCGATCAGACGCTCATGGACGAGCTCGTGGCGATCCGCAAGGCATGCAAGCCGACGACCGTGCTGCTCGTCGTCGACGCGATGACCGGCCAGGACGCCGTCAACGTCGCCGAGCAGTTCTCCGCGGCGGTCGCCTTCGATGGCGTGCTCATGTCAAAGCTCGACGGCGATGCCCGCGGCGGCGCGGCGCTCTCGGTCAAGGCGATCACCGGCAAGCCGATCCTGTTCGCCTCGACGGGCGAGAAGCTCGACGAGTTCGAGCGCTTTCACCCCGACCGCATGGCCCAGCGGATCCTCGGCATGGGCGACGTCCTGTCGTTCATCGAGAAGGCCGAGGCGCAGATCGACGAGGACGAGGCGAAGGAGCTCGAGCGCAAGCTGCGCCGCAACGAGTTCACGTTCGAGGACTTTCTCTCGCAGATGAAGATGATGCGCAAGATGGGCCCGCTGCAGTCGCTGCTGGGGATGATCCCCGGCTTTCAGGGCGCGGCGATGAAGAACATCAAGCTCGACGAGCACGAGCTTGATCGCATCGAGGCGATCATCCTGTCGATGACGCCGCTCGAGCGTCGGCGCCCCGATCTCATCAAGGGCTCGCGACGTCTGCGTATCGCCAGGGGATCGGGCACGACCGTCCAGCACGTCAACCAGCTCGTCAAGCAGTTCGGTCAGATGCAGAAGCTCATGAAGCAGATCGGCAAGGGCAAGATGCCCGATCTGCAGGCGCTCATGCGGCAGGGTCGCTAGGCTGCTCAGTCCTCATGGCAGTCCGACTGAGACTCACCCGCGTTGGCGGCAGGAAGGATCCGATCTGGCGGGTCGTCGTCGCCGATCAGCGTTCGCCGCGCGACGGCCGCGTGATCGAGACGATCGGGCAGTACAACCCGCAGACCGAGCCGTCGACGATCCGCATCGACGAGGAGCGCGCCCGCCACTGGCTCGAGCGTGGCGCCCAGCCGTCGCAGCAGGTGAGCAAGCTGTTGCGCATCTCCGGCATCTCCTAGCCGGCGAGCGCGACCGCTCCCGTGGAGGCGCTTCTGGAGTATCTCGCCCGGGCTCTCGTCGACGACCCCGATGCTGTGCGCATCGAGCGCTTCGCCGAGGACGACGGCACCGTCGTGCTCGAGCTGTCGGTCGGCGAGGACGACTACGGCAAGGTGATCGGGCGCGGCGGCCGGACCGCCAATGCGCTGCGCACGGTGCTGAAGGCGGCCGCGGTGAAGGAGCAGTGCCGCGTGTTCGTCGACATCGTCGACTAGATGATCGATGAGGCCGACGCGGCCCGCATGGACGTCCTGAACGCCGGTCGGGTGGGGCGCCCCCACGGGCTCGACGGCTCGTTTCACGTGACGCGGCCGCGGCCGACGCTGCTGACGCTGGGCGGCGAGGTGCGCATCGGGACGCACGCGCGCGAGATCGTGCGCCGCGCGGGCACCGACGACCGCCCGATCCTGCGCGTCGCAGGCGTCGACGACCGCGCCGGCGCCGAGGCGCTCCGCGGCGAGGACCTGTTCGTGGCTCGGGCGCACGCGCCCGAGCTCGATACCGGCGAGTACTGGGCCGAGGACCTCGAGGGCTGTGTGGTCGTCGCCGCCGACGGGCGCGAGCTTGGCTGCGTGCGCAGCCTGCGCGCGCTGCCCTCGTGCGAGGTGCTCGAGGTCGGCGAGCTGCTCGTGCCAATGGTCGCGGCCGCCGTCCTGAGCGTCGACACGCAAGCGCGGCGGATCGTCATCGATCCGACCTTCCTCGGGGTGGAGCCTGAGCCGCCCTGATGCAGATCGACGTCGTCACGCTGTTTCCCGAGTGGTTTGACTGGTTTCGCGAACAGCGCCATGTGGCGGGCGCGTTGGCGGCGGGCCACGAGCTGCGCGCGCTGCAGCTGCGCGAGCACACGCCGCTCAGCGGCGGGCAGGTCGATGACACGCCCTACGGCGGCGGCGCCGGCATGGTGTTGCGCGTCGACGTCATGGACGCGGCGCTGCGAGCCTTCTACGGCGGGGCCGACCCGATCGACCTGCGCAATCAGCGGCGGGTCATTGCGCTGACCCCGGGCGGGCGGCTGCTGAACGACGGGCTCGTCGACGAGCTCGCCGCCGAGCATGAGATCACGCTGCTGTGCGGCCGCTATGAGGGCTTCGACGAGCGTATCGTCGAGCACTTCGCGACCGATGCCGTGTCGATCGGCCAGTACGTTCTCGCCGGCGGGGAGCTGGCGGCGATGGTCGTGTGCGACGCGGTGTTGCGCAAGCTGCCCGGCGCCCTCGGACACGCTCACTCCGCCCTGGAGGAGTCGTTCTCCGGCGCGCTCGAGGGACGGCCGGAGTACCCGCATTACACGCGGCCGGCGGAGTACCGAGGATGGAAGGTCCCCGACGTGCTGCTGTCGGGCCACCACGCGGAGATCCGCGGCTGGCGGCGCCAGCGCTCCCGCGAGCTCGGCGAGGGCGGCGACTCGCGCTCGACGTAGAGCGCTTCGCTACCATCCTGCCTTCGGCGCGGGCAGATTTCGTCCGCGCCCTTTCTTCGTCCATGTCCTCAGTGATCGACAGTCTCGAGCGCGCTCAGCTGCGCCGCGTCCCGACCTTCCAGGCCGGCGACCGTGTGCGCGTGCACTTCCAGGTCATCGAGGGCACGCGGCGGCGCACCCAGGTCTTCGAGGGCGTCGTCATCAAGCGCCAGGGACATGGGGCGCGCGAGACGTTTACCGTCCGCAAGCAGTCCTTCGGCGTCGGCGTCGAGCGCACGTTCCCGGTGCACTCCCCGAAGATCGAGAAGATCGAGATCGCCGCCCGGGGAGACGTGCGCCGCGCGAAGCTCTACTACCTGCGTGACCGCGTCGGCAAGCGCGCGCGTGTGCGCGAGCGTCGCTACACCGGTCCCGAGGAGCGCGTCGAGGGCGGGCTCCTGCACGAGCCGTCGGCCCAGCTCGAGGCTGAGGCCGCGGCCGAACCAGAGGCGGTCGACGCCGAGGGCGCCGGGGCCGACGGGACGGTCGCTGAGGCAGTCGAGGCAGTCGAGGACGACGAAGCGACCGCACAGACGGGGGAGAGCCCTGACGGTGGCGCCCAGGCGGGCGTCCCCACGGCTGACCGAACCGCTGCCGGTGACGAGGCCGAAGAAGAGGCCTCCGCCGGCAAGAAGGCGTGAAACGAGAAGCGTCCTCGCGGGGCGACTCGCGCGTGGAGCAAGAGGAGTCCTCTCAAGGCAACTCGCTCATCGAGCTGATCGTCATCGTCGCCGTCGCGCTCGGCCTCGCGCTCGGCATCCAGGCGTTCCTCGTCAAGCCGTATCGAATCCCGTCGCTGTCGATGTACCCGGCCCTCGAGGAGGGGCAGCGCGTGCTCGTCAATCGCTTCGGCAACAACTTCGGCGATCCGCATATCGGTGACGTGACCGTCTTTCATCCGCCGACGGGCTCTGACGGCGACATCTGCGGCTCGACGGGCGCGGTGTGGGAGCCCGACAAGGAGAAGCGCGCCTGCCCGACGCCGACGAAGGGCAAGGCCAGCGTGAACTTCATCAAGCGCATCGTCGCCGGCCCCGGAGACCGGCTTGCCGTCCAGGACGGTCACGTGATCCTCAACGGCAAGCGCCAGCGTGAGTCGTTCGCTGCGCCGTGCGGAGGTGACGGCGCGTGCAACCTCCCCACGGAGATCACGGTCCCGGCTGACCACTACTTCATGATGGGCGACAACCGTGGCGCCTCCCAGGACAGCCGCTTCTGGGGGCCGGTGCCGCGCAAATGGATCATCGGCAACGCGTTTGCGACCTACTGGCCGCCGAAGCGCGTCGGCCTCTTGTAGCTTCCGAGCGCTGGTCGCGCTTCCGCCGACCGTTGGTTCATGATGGGCGACGACCGTGGAGCCTGCCAAGACAGCCGACCCGGGGGCTCGTCCCCAACCACTGGATCAACGCCACAGCCTTCACCCTCCCCGGCGCCTTCGATGAAGCCCGCTCGCTCCGAGAGCGAGGGCGCTCGTGCGCGCCGCCAGGCTCGCCGCCGCACCGGACGCCGCCTGTTCGCGTTCGATCGGCGCCTCGGCGTGCGCTGGGTCGCCGGCGCGGACGAGGCCGGTCGCGGCAGCCTCGCCGGACCGCTCGTCGCGGCCGCGGTGCTGTTCGACATCGAGGCGCTGACGACGCGCGAGCTGCGCGCCCTGACGCGCCTCAACGACTCCAAGCAGCACACGATCGCGGTCCGCGAGGAACTCTTTCCGATCGTGCTGCGAACGGCGGCCAAGGTCAGCGTCGTCTCGCGCTGCGCGCGCAGCATCGACGCTCGCGGCCTGCACAAGACGAATATCGCCGCGCTGCGCGACGCGCTGCTAGGCGTGGCTCGGCCCGGCTGCATCTGCCTCTCCGATGGCTTCGCGATCGGCGACATCGGCTTCAACCAGCGCGCCGTCATCAACGGCGACGCGACGTCCGCTGCAATCGCCGCCGCGTCGATCGTCGCCAAGGTCACGCGCGACCGCTACATGCGCCGTGCCGACGAGCTGCACCCGGGCTGGGAGTTCGCCGCCCACGTCGGCTATTCGACCCCCGAGCACCGCGAGGCGATCCAGCGGCTCGGCATCTCCCCGCTTCACCGCCTGAGCTTCCAGTCGACGGCGTATCAGCAGCTGGCCTTGTAGCCGCGCGTTGCGGACGACGTTCCGCTGCGCGACCGCGCCGAGGTCCAAGCAGCAGCAATGGAAGGAGATGAGGAGTGAGTCGCGCTGCACCACGCAACGCGCGGGTAGATCGAGCCGGTTGAAACCGCGTATATCGCGGCTTTGGACCAATTCGATGTGATCGGCCGCGAGGTAGCCGGCGCCGCTGGTGCGCCTACCCGGTTCGCTCATCGATGCTGTTCGTCAACCGCGCCGCGCTGCGGCGGGTCGCGCGAACTGACCAGATGTGACGGATGATCCGAATGGCAGGCGCGCTCCGCCGCTTCTGCATGACTTACGCGCACTTGTGACGGATCGTCTGGCGCTTCAGCGCCATCCGTCAC
>JALZJA010000309.1 GCA_030860005.1 Actinomycetota bacterium | reverse complement strand
GAACACCCGCGCGACCGCGCCCGGCCGCGGCACGAGCCCGCGGCCGGCGACGAGCAGCAGGGCCGCGAGCACGACGCCCGCATGGGTGACGAAGAACGTGAAGAACAGGACGTCGGGGAACGTGTGTCCGAGGTCGGGCGTCAGCGTCGCCTGCACCGAGGCCGTCAACCCCCAGAAGTAGGTCAGCTCGACGAGCAGCGGCCGCGGCTGCCACAGCGCGAGGACGGCGAGGATCGTGGCGACATCGGACAGATGCAGCGGCAGGTAGTGGTCCAGCGACCACTCCCCGAGGATGGCGGCCGCGCTGTGATCGGCGGCGAAGGCGAGCGCGATGAGCGCCGCGAGGACGCGCGAGGCCGTGGCGCCCCACGCCCGTGGCCGCGCGCGCGTGAGCCGCACGGCCAAGACGCACGACACGACGCTCAGCGCCAGCGCGACGACGTGCTCGGTCGACCACAGCTCCACGACGAAAGGCTCCCAGCTTGCTGCGCCGGATCGGCATGACGACATCGGGGCCAGCCGCGCAGAGCGGGAAACCGCCCGGTCGGCGCATCCCCCGCGCCGGGCAGCCCGCTATCTTCGATAGACGCATGCCGAGCGACACGATCTCCTTTGCCCGCGGCGCCCCCTCACTGGACATCGTCGACGTCGACGGCCTCCGTGACGCGGCGACGCGCGCCTTCACCAACGACCCGAGCGGCGCGACCGCCTACGGGACCGCGGTCGGCTACAAGCCGCTGCGGCGCTGGATCGCCTCCGAGCACGACGTCGACGAGAGCCAGGTGCTCGTCACGAACGGCTCGATGCAGGCAGACGCGTTCCTCTTCAAGACGCTCGTCTCGGCGGGTGACCCCGTCGTCGTCGAGAAGCCAACGTACGACCGCACGCTGCTGAACCTCACGGACCTCGGCGCCGACGTCCGGATGGTCTCCTTGCAGACCGACGGCATCGACACCGCGGAGCTGCGCGAGCTGCTCGTGCAGACGGCGCCGAAGCTCGTCCACATCATTCCCAACTTCCAGAACCCCGCCGGCTACACGCTGTCGCTGGCCAAGCGCGAGGAGCTGCTCGCGCTCGCCGCCGAGCACGGCTTCACGATCTTCGAGGACGACCCCTACCGCCACATTCGCTTCAGCGGCGAGGGGCTGCCGACGATGCTGTCGATGGACGAGGGCGAGTCGGTCGTCTACGCGTCGTCGTTCTCCAAGACCGTGTGTCCGGGGATCCGCGTCGGCTACCTCGTCGGCCCGACCGCGCTCATCGCGCAGATCCAGAAGCTCGCGACGAACACGTACATCTCGCCGAACATGGTCGCCCAGTCGATCGTCTACGAGTTCTGCGACTCGGGCGCCATCGACCGCTCGATCGCGACGGTCAAGGCCGCGCTGGCCGAGCGCGTCGACGCGCTGACCGCGGCGCTCGAGCGCCATCTGCCCGAGGCCCAGTACACGCCGCCCGAGGGCGGCTACTTCATGTGGGTGCAGCTGCCGCCCGGCAGCGACGTCGACGCGCTGGCGCACGCCGCCAGCGAGCGCGGCGTGACCTTCGTCAAGGGCTCGGACTTCCTGCTCGAAGGGGGCGACGATGCGCTGCGGCTCGCCTACTCGGGCGTGCCCGCGGACAGCATCGACGAGGGCATCGCGCGCCTCGCGGACGCGTACCGCTCGCTGCGCGGCGCGGTCGCCGCCGCGTAACCTTACCCACCCTCGGATTCGATTCCTGGCCTGGAAAATCGGGGCTCGGGGTGGACCTCCGGCGGCGGCTCGGGCGGTAGCGGCTGCGGGTTCAGCGCCACCGCGTCGCGCACCAGCCGGACGATGGCCTGGACGCGCACGGCCTCCGGCGGCGGCTCGGGTGGCAGCGGCTGCGGGTTCAGGGCCACCGCGTCGAGCACTGCGTTCACGATCCCCTGTGCGCGCTCATCCGAGAGGCCCGCGGCAAGCTCGCGGATGCCTGCGAGGATCGCCACGTCGGGATGGTGGCCTTCTTGGATGGTCATTGTGCGGCCCTCCTGCGGGTTGTGGAGTGCCTGTCCTATCGGACTCGCGCAGCGGGCGTCAAGGCAGCCTGACGCGCCAGCGGCGAATGAACGCCTGCTTGGCCTGACGCCTGCTGCGCGCGCCAACGCACGTGCCGCGGTCTCGCCGCAGGTGCTTTCAGGCCCGCGTGCGTGCCTACGACGAGGTCTCTACACCCTCGGGCGCGATGACCTGCAGGACCGCACCGGCCACCTCCGGCGGCTTCCTCGCCGTGCGCTTCGGCCGCTGGGGCCGGCGCCACAGGCGCTTCTGCCAGAAGCCGACGAGGCCGACGCGCCAGAAGAAGTAGCCGGTCTTGCCCGGCGTGATCGAGAAGTCCATGACGCGGACGTGGCTCAGGGCGCGCTTGGTCAGGTAGGCCGCGCGCAGCACGAGCCCGAGACGCGGGTAGAGCTTCTGCGGCTCGTGGCTGGCGCGCACGCGCTTCATCATCCGGCGCCAGACGAAGGGCGGCGGGCGCCACAGCGCGAGGACGTAGAGCAGCAGGTTGGCCACCCGCGGGGGGACGATGAGGTAGCTGTCGTCGATCGCGTCGACGTCCAGCCCGCGCTCCTTCATCGCCGCCTCGAGCCCGGTGTTCGGGATGACCTTCAGCGAGTAGATCAGCAGCGTGTACGGACGGTCCATGTCGTACAGCAGCTGGAGCGTCGCCTTGACGTCATCGCGGGTCTCGATCGGGTTGTCCATGATGATGTCGTAGGCCCCGGGGATGTGGTACCTGGGGGCGAAGGACGCGATGACCTTGCCGGCGTTGCGGACCTTCTCCGGAGGCGTCGGGCGCTTGTAGAAGTCGAGCATCGCCTGGCTGCCGCTCTGGATCCCCATCCGGACGCGGTTCATGCCCGCCCAGGAGAGGAGCTCGAACTTGTCCTGGCGCACGTAGTTGGGGATCACGCCGTAGACCGCGAACGGGATCCCGAGCTGCGAGCGCCACAGCTCGGCGAACTCCTCGAGCTGGCCGTAGGGGATCGCCATGAAGCTGTCGTCGTTGAAGCTGACGTGGCTGAGGTGCGGGAAGCGCGAGCGCGCGTCCTTGACCTGATCAACCATGTACTGCGCGCTCGGGTGGCGGATGCGCTTGTACTTCGCGTCGTTGGCGATGAACTTCGTGTTGCCGCAGTACGAGCAGTGAAACGGGCACCCGATCGACCACAGCGTCATGTAGCTGAGGCCGTCGTTGGCGATGTAGTCGGCGTAGCCCATCGGCACGAAGCCGTCGCCGGGGACGTAGATGACCTCGCGCTCGGCGCCGTACTGCGGGAACGGCAGCTGCTCCATCTCCTGCACGGACATGAGCGGCAGGAAGTGGTTCTTGATGATCTCGCCGTTGGCGTGGGTCCCGTTAGCGTTCAAATGCCGGGTCGCCTTGAACCAGAAGTTCTTTGTGTTCGTCGGGTCGCGGCCCTCCTTGAGGGCGTTGTAGAACTCCTCGAAGGCGAACTCCCCTTCACCCGTGCAGATCGCGTCGACGTCGGCGAGGATCGCGTCCTCGGGCTGGATGATCGGATGGATCCCGCCCCAGATCTGGTACGTGTCCGGGCTCAGCTCGCGGACGCGCTTGATGACCCGCCGGGTGAGGTCCGCGTAGCCGGTCATCGACGAGTAGCCGATGAGCTCGGCGTCCTTGAGGCCCTGCGCCATCTCGTCGATCTCGTCGTCGCCGATGATCGGCTTGTTGCCGATCGTGCCCGCGAGCGCTCCGCGGACGCTGCGCCAGCGGCTCGTCGTCGTGATGTAGCACGATTCGGTGTCCGGCTCGAGCTGGGCGACGTAGGACGCCATCTTGCGAAAGCCGCACGACGTGATGCCGTCTTCGAGGCAGACCATCTTTGTCTTCATCCAAACACTCCCCGGCTCGACGCTGCGCGTCGATCACGCCATCCGTAGTGGCCCTTCCTGCCGCGAGGCAGGGTACACGGTCCCCCCGGCACGGTTACCGGGTCTGGACGATCAGCGCCCGTAGCGCTCGCGCGCCAGCACGAGCTGCTCGGGCAGCGCGATCCGCGTCGGTGGCGAGGGATCGGCGATGACCGAGACCGTCTCGGCGACCGAGAACGTGACGGTGATCTCGCTGGGCTCGTCGCTCGTGACCGTGACCTCTTCGTCGGAATGCGCCGTCAGCGTGCCCTTGAGGCCCGGCTCGAGCCCGGACTCCTTGAGGTAGTGCAGCAGGTCCTCGGCCTCGTTCTCGAAGCGCAGGATCGTGACCGACGCGCCCTCCTGCACATCGGCGAGCGGGACGCCGTCGATCCGCGCGCCGCCCTTGATCGGGTGACCGTGCGGACAGGTCTTCGCGTCGCCGATCGCGGCGATCATGCGCTCCTCGAGCACCGGGCTCATCGCGTGCTCGAGCCGCTCGGCCTCCTCGTGCACCTCGTCCCAGGGGATGCCGAGCACGTCGGTGAGGAAGCGCTCGATGAGGCGGTGGCGGCGCACGACGCCCTCGGCGTGATCCAGGCCGCTCGGCGTGAAGCTGATCGCCTTGTCCTGGGCGCGCGTGATGTAGCCGTCGCGCTCGAGCCGGCCGATCATCTCGTGCACCGTCGGCGCCGAGAGCTGCATCGCGCGGGCGACGTTGGCGCCGGTCATCGGGAGCTTCGCCTCCTGCAGCCAGAACAGCGTCTGCAGGTACTCCTCCTCGGCGACGGTCGCGTGATCGGTCGTCATGGGCATTCGATGGTATCGGCCCGATCGAGGACCCGCGCGAATCGTCAATACGATCGACGCGTGCAGATCGGATCCGGCACGCGCGCGTTCGTCGCGAGGCATCGGCCGTGCGCTGGCCGCCGGGCTCGAGCTGCTCGTCGTCAACGCGGACGTCCACTACGAGCCAAGCGCGGCGCCGCGGCGGGATTGATTCGCGCGGTTGAGGGGACACGCAATGCCCGATCATGAGCGTGTGCCGCCGAGCATGGTCACCGCCGCTGCATCGAGGCGCCGCGCGGGCATCGCGCTGTGCCTGCTGTCGGCATGCGGGTTCGGCGTCATGGCGATCCTCGGCAAGGAGGCCTACGGCGCCGGCCTGGGCGTGACGACGCTCCTCGCGGGCCGCTTCGTGCTGGCCGCCGCGGCCTTCTGGGCGATCGTGGCCTTCCGCCGCCCCGCCCGGCCACCGCGCCGCGTCATCGTGGCCGGGCTCGGACTCGGCGCGGTCGGCTACGCCGCGCAGGCGGGCCTCTTCTTCTCGGCGCTCGAGCGCATGGACGCCTCGCTTGTCTCGCTGCTGCTCTACACCTACCCCGCGCTCGTCTTCGGCGGAGCGCTGCTGCTCGGCCGCGAGCGCATGCGCCGCAGCACGATGGGCGCGCTCGTGCTCTGCAGCGGCGGGACCGCGCTCGTCCTGCTCGGCGGCAGCTCGGGCTCGCTCGAGGCCGTGGGGGTAGCGCTCGGCCTCGGCGCGGCGGCCGCCTACAGCGCCTACATCCTCATCACGGACGGGATCGTCGGCCGGATCGACGCGTTCCTGCTCGGCGCGCTCGTGAGCACCGGAGCGGCCGTGACGTTCCTCGCCACCGGCGCCGCGTCCGGCTCGCTTCAGCTCACGAGCGCAGGATGGATCTGGATCGTCGCGATCGCGCTCGTCTCGACCGTCCTGCCGATCAGCACGTTCGTGCTCGGCCTCGAGCGCGTCGGAGCCGCGACTGCGGCGATCGTCTCCACCGTCGAACCCGTCGTCACCGTCGCGCTGGCGGTCGCGCTCTACGGCGACGCGCTCGGCGCGCTACAGCTCGCCGGCGGTGCGCTCGTGCTGGGTGGCGTCATCGCGCTGCAAGCCCGGGCGTCCGCCTGCGGCAGCATTACCACTAGCGTTCCCGACCATGGCGCTCCCGCTCTCCCCGCCGCTGCGCCCGCAGCTCGCCCGCTCGCGCGCGAGCCTGCCTGAGGGCGAGGGCTGGGCCTACGAGCCCAAGTGGGACGGCTTCCGCGCGGTCGTGTTCGTCGACGGCGACGAGGCGTACCTGCAGTCGCGCAACGGCAAGCCGCTGTCGCGCTACTTCCCCGAGCTGTCGTTCCCGCCCGGCCGCTACGTCATCGACGGCGAGATCGTCGCCGCGTCGTTCGACACGCTCGGCCAGCGCATCCATCCGGCCGCGTCGCGGATCGCGCAGCTGGCGATCCAGACGCCCGCCCGCTTCGTGGCGTTCGACCTGCTCGCGCTCGATGACGACGTCCTGCTCGAGCGCAGCTACGAGGAGCGTCGCACGGCGCTCGAGACGATCGGCGGCCTGGAGCTGACCCCGCTAGTGCGCGACGCCGCCGACGCACAACCGTGGCTGCGCGAGGAGGAGGGCGTGATCGCCAAGGAGCTCGGCGCCCGCTACTGCCCGGGCGAGCGCAAGGGGATGGTGAAGATCAAGCGCGTGTGCACGATCGACGCGGTCGTCATGGGCTGGCGGCCCGGCAAGAAGGAGGGGACGGTCGGCGCGATCATCCTCGGCCTCTACGGAGACGACGGGAGGCTGCACGAGGTCGGTCACTCATCGGGCTTCACCGCCAAGCGCAAGCGCGAGCTCATCGATGAGCTCGCGCCCTATGAGACCGGCGAGCGCGGCAGCGGCGAGCCCTCACGCTGGACGC
Source organism: Actinomycetota bacterium (assembly GCA_030860005.1). Taxonomy (GTDB): domain Bacteria; phylum Actinomycetota; class Thermoleophilia; order Solirubrobacterales; family Solirubrobacteraceae; genus CADCVQ01. The sequence continues at coordinate 1,688 of JALZJA010000309.1, read as the reverse complement.
ACGGACGCGACCTCGAGTGGGTAGCGCTGCGACCCGAGCTCGTCGTCGAGGTCGCGTTCGACCACGTCTCCGATGGCCGCATACGCCACGGAACGAAGATCCTGCGCTGGCGCGAGGACCGCGATCCCCGCAGCTGCCGCCTCGATCAGCTCGAGAGCTGAGGAAAACACTGGGGGGCCTCCCTAGTGCGCAACCGCACATGCAAGGCGATGATGCGGCCCGTCGCTCGAACGCGTCGTATCCCAATCGTGCGATCGGGTGACAACGGGGTTGCAATGGGTCGTAGCGTGACCCCATCGCCGGCTGGATTTGCCGGGGGTGGGGTCCTACGGCGCCAGGTGTGCCGGAGCCGGCCATGTGGCAGGCGCAGGCGGGGCCCAGTGGGTTATCCCTTCCTCGCCCGCGAGGGCTGCACGCGCCTGGGCTCGCCGGGCTGCTTGGCGAAGTTCGGCGGCCACGGCGCATCGCCGAGGCCCTCCTCCTCGTCGCGCCGCGCAAGCTCGAGCAGGTCATCCAGGCGCCCGGCGTGCTCGTCGATGTCGGCAGACGGATCGCCGAGCTTCTGGACGCGCTCGGGCACCGTGTCCAGACGCAGGTCCGCGGGCTCGACGTCGGGCACCTCCTCCCAGCGCAGCGGGGTCGAGACGCGCGCGTCGGGCACCGGACGCACCGAATAGGCGCTCGCCACGGTGCGGTCGCGAGCATTCTGGTTGTAGTCGAGGAAGACGCCCTGGCGTTCCTCCTTCCACCACTTGCTCGTCGCAAGCTCCGGCAGCCGGCGCTCGATCTCGCGCGCGAGGGCGAGCGCGGCGCGCCGGACCTCGGTGAACGACCACTCCGGCTCGATGCGGACGTTGACATGGATGCCGCGCGAGCCCGACGTCTTCGGATAGCCGGTGAGCTGCATCTCGCCGAGCAGCTCGTTGACGGCGACCGCGACCTGGCGTACGTCGTCCCACGGGATGCCGGGGGTCGGGTCGAGGTCGATCCGCAGCTCGTCGGGGTGATCGAGGTCGGCGCGCCGCACCGGCCACGGGTTCCAGTCGATGTTGCCGAGGTTGACCGCCCACAGCAGGTGCGCGGCATCGTTGGGCACGAGCTCGGTCGCGCTGCGGCCGGACGGGAACTGCACCGTCGCGGTCTGCAGCCACTCCGGCCGCTTCTCCGGCACCCGCTTTTGGAAGAAGAACTCACCCTCGATTCCGTCCTTCCAGCGCTTGAGGACGGTGGGGCGCTCGCGCAGGTGGTTGACGGTCGCGTCGGCGACGCGCACGTAGTACTCGGCGAGGTCGAGCTTCGTCCAGCCGGGGTGGTCCGCCGTCGCTGGGAAGTAGACCTTGCTGGGGCTCGAGAGGCGCACCTCGTGACCGGCGACGTGCAGCGTCGTGTACTCCTTGGCGGCCATGACGCAGAGCATGCCAGTCCTCATAGCCCCCGATGCATTTGGGCCTGCGCTCCGCGCGCCGCAGGTCGCCGCGGCGATCGGGCGCGGCCTCGAGCGCGCTGGGCTGGTGGCGCCGCAGCTGTGCCCGGTTGCCGGCGGTGGAGCCGGGACGCTCGAAGTGCTGCTGCCGGCGCTGGGCGGCGAGACCGCGGACGGCTTCGGGCTCATCGAGGATGGGGCGACCGCGATCGTCGAGTCCGCGCCGGGGGCCGTGACCGGCGAGCGCGTGGCGGCGGCGCTGGCG
>JALZJA010000305.1 GCA_030860005.1 Actinomycetota bacterium | reverse complement strand
GCAGCAGCCCGGCCTCGCACAGGACCTGGAAGCCGTTGCAGATCCCGAGCACGAGCCCGCCCTCGCGTGAGAACTCCGTGACGGAGTCCATCACCGGCGAGAAGCGCGCGATCGCGCCCACGCGCAGATAGTCGCCGTAGGAGAAGCCACCCGGCACGACGATCGCGTCGACGCCGTGCAGGTCGCGATCGCCGTGCCACAGCAGCTGCGCCTCGGCGCCGCGCACGCGCTCGCACGCGAGCATGGCGTCGACCTCGTCACACGAGCCGGGAAAGCGGATGACGCCGAACTTCATCGTTTCAGCGTGAGCCCGGTACGACGTGGTCGATTGACGCAAAGCGGGCGAAGTCGCGATCGAGCGACGCAACCGCACATCCGTGCTCGAGAGCGATCGCTGCGATGACCGCATCGCAGACGAGGTCTCCGGTCGCATCCGCCTCCAGGCAGATGCGTCGCAGGAGCTCGAGATGTCGAGGACCGGGCGCGAGGAGGAGGTGATGGGGCTGGTCGCAGACGGCGTCCAGGAAGTTGAAGGCCTCGCTCAAGGGCGAGGGACGGGCGAACACGCGTCTGTTGGTCGCCAGCCGCACGAACGAGGCCCATACGACGTTGGGTACGGCGAACGGCTCGGGCCCCTCGAGAAGCTCGTCGAACCAGGGGCGCAGCGCTGCATGCTGAGAGTGGTCGACTCGGTGGGCGGCTAGCACCACGTTCACATCGAGCAGCAGCACGTTCAGCGCAGCTTCTCGAAAGGCATCCCCTCGTCGAGGAGCTCGTGCAGCGCGCGGTTCGAATTGAGATCGACGCCCGGCAGCGGGCCCGCTCCGCCATCGAACACCGGCACGGAAATTCGCGGCGCCGGCTCGCGGTTCAGCGAGATCTCGCGCCGCAGCGCATCTTCGACAAGCCCCCCGAGCGTCTGACCGCGCTCGCGCGCACGCCGCTTGGCTGCCTCGAGCAGCTCGTCGTGGATCGTGATCGTGGTGCGCATGATGCACAGGCTGACGCATCAACCGCATCACACATCATCGACGATCTCGTAGTCCTCGATCAGCGGGTTCGCGAGCAGCTTCTGGCACATCTGGGGAAGCTGCGCGGGGTCCTCGACGTCGAGCTCGATCAGGCGGCCGACGTGGACGTTCGCGACGCCCACGAAGCCGAGCGCCGGCAGCGCGCGCTCGACGGCCACGCCCTGCGGGTCGAGGATGCCCTCCTTCGGGCGCACCAGTACACGCGCACGCATCAGGGCGCCGTCCGCTCGAGCCACGCATCGAACGGGGTGCCGGTGATCAGCTCGTAGGCCTCGCGATAGCGCGCGGCGGTTCCCGCGACGATCTCCTCCGGGATCTCGGGCGCCGGCGGCGTCTTGTCCCAGCCTGTGCCAGACGCCCAGTCGCGCACGTACTGCTTGTCGAAGCTCGGCTGGCCGCGGCCGACCTCGTACGTGTCGGCCGGCCAGAAGCGCGAGGAGTCCGGGGTGAGGACCTCGTCGGCGACGATCAGCGTGCCGTCGGCGTCGTGGCCAAACTCGAACTTCGTGTCGGCGAGGATCACGCCGCGCTTGCGCGCATGGTCGGCGGCGAACGAGTACAGCGCGATCGACAGGTGGCGCAACTGCTCCATGACGCCGCGGTCGCCGACGATCTCGGCGGCGCGGTCGAAGTCGATCGTCTCGTCGTGGCCGACGTCGGCCTTCGTCGAGGGCGTGAAGATCGGCTCGGGCAGCCGCTCGGACTCGCGCAGGCCCTCGGGCAGCGCGATCCCGGCGACCGAGCCGGTCGCCCCATAGTCCTGCCAGCCCGACCCCGTCAGATAACCGCGCACGACGCACTCGACCGGCAGCATCTCGAGCTTGCGCACGACGAGCCCGCGGCCGCGGACGTCGTCGGGCACGCCCTCCGTCGCGGACACCAGGTGGTTGGGGACGATGTCGCCGGTCTGCTCAAACCAGAAGACCGACAGGCCGGTGAGGACCTTGCCCTTGTCCGCAATCGGGTTCGGATGCACGACGTCGTACGTCGAGATCCGGTCGCTGGCGACCATCAGCAGACGGTCGTCCAGGTCGTACATCTCGCGGACCTTGCCCGAGGCGACGAGGGGCAGGTCGGCGAGTGCGGTCACTGCTCGCAGGCTAGCAACGGGTGCGGTCCACAAGACGGGTAGGGGCCGGGCATACCTCGGCCCCTCCCACACCACCGGACGTGCGGGGCCGCATCCGGCGGTTCGGTCAGCGTCCCGGAAGCGGCGGTAGGGATCGGTGAATCCGCGCAGGCCGAGGTTGGTCCAGTAGGCGATGGGCAGGGCATGTTGGAGGACGTAGGAGCCTGCGATGCGCCAGGGGCCTTTCTGCGATGCGCCCCATTCGCGGGCCGCTCGTTCGGGCATGCCGAGCGCACGCAGGTTGCGCCGCCGTGTGCGGTAGCGCTTCCATTCCTTCCAGGAGCGCGCGGTGAGTTGGCGCTACCGACACATGGTGGGCGGGCGACGATTCGGTGCGAGAGTCGTCACCGCCGGAATGACGCTGTCCATCACCAGTTGGTTGGTAGCATCAGGGCATCAAGGCAACCATCGACAAGGCAGGACGGCTGGTCATTCCCAAGCCGCTACGCGATCGGGTCGGGCTGCGCCCAGGCGTTGTCGAGGTCGTGGTGGACGGTGCCGGGCTGCGCGTCGAGCCGCTGGCGGCTGAGTCGCTGGTGCAGCGTGGCGACCGGCTGGTGATCTCCGCTTCGGGGACGGCCATCGACGACGACGTCGTGCGCACGCTTCGCGATGGCGACCAGCGCTAGGCGCGAGCGGGACCTGCTCGTCGACACGAGCGTCGCCGTGGCGCTGGCGGTCGCCGATCACGAGCATCACGACGACACGTTCGATGCC
>JALZJA010000298.1 GCA_030860005.1 Actinomycetota bacterium | reverse complement strand
GCTCGGGCTCGGGCTCTGCGCCGGGATGGAGCAACTGGATCGTGCCGTGCCCGGCACCGCTCGCGGCCGGCGCGGGGTCAGGCGTGGGCTCGGGCTCCGCCGCAGGCTCAGATGCAGCGGGTTCCGGCTCCGGTTCCGGTTCCGGTTCCGGCTCGGCCGCGGCGGGTTCCGGCTCCGCGTCAGGCTCAGCTGGGGGTGACGGCCTGTCGGCACCGCGCAGGCGAATCGTGCCGTGGCCGAACGAGCTTGCTGGGGCCGGGTCCGGCGCCTCCACCGGAGCCATCGCCCCCTCCGGCGGTGCGGGTTCTCCCTGATCGCTGGCGGTGCGTCCCGCCAGCTTGATCGTGCCGTGCCCGTGCGGCCCATCGGCTCCCGCGAGCGGCGGCTGGCGCGCGTTCACATAGCGCGCGTAGTCCGCCGCCGCCACGGCCAGATCCTCCATCCCTACTCCGCTTGCCTCGCCATCCGGGCCGAAGCCCGGCCGGACGGTCTCGTCTCCACTACCGACTCGCGACATGAATATCTCAACCTCCGATCGGAGCGCGCGGATTCGCGCCCCAGAACAGCTGGGTGCCGAGCATCCCGATGAGATGCACCAGCACGATGTTCAACACCATCGATTTGGCGGTCGCCGTCCCGACGCCGACGGGTCCCCCACTGGCGTGATAGCCGTAGTAACAGCCGACGAGCACGATCGCCGTCGCCATCACCATCCCTTTGAGCAGGCTGTACAACAGGTCCGGCGGGTTCTGGAACATCCAGAAGATGAGGAAGAAGCCCCCGCTCGAGACCTCCCCTATCTGCTCTACCACCGCGATGTACGAGGCCAAGAAGCCCGCCCCGATCGCCGCGATGTACAGAAACGGCAGCACAAGCCACGCTGCCAGAAGCCGTGTCGCGCACAGGAACGTGATCGAGCTGATCCCCATGACCTCGAGCGCGTCGATCTCGTCTGAGATCCGCATCGAGCCCAGCTCGGCGACGATCCCGGTGCCCACCTTCGCAGCCATCATGTAGCCGAAGGCGTAGGGCACCAGCTCGCGCAGATCGCACCAGGCCGCAAACACGCCCGCGTACGCCGGATTGCCGACGGCGCGATTGAAGTAGGCGCCCTCTATCCCGCACTGCAGCCCGATGATGAACACGAGTCCCCAGATGACGAGCGTCGAGGAGACGATCAGGATCCCGGCCTGACGCATCCCCTCGCCGAAGAACCTGAAGACGCGCAGTCCGTAGACCTGGCCCATGATGCGGCCGGAGAACTTCACGACGTCGCCGACGTTTGCGACCCAGTCGCGCGGGATGTCGAGCCAGCCGGCCATCAGCGGATGTTCGTGAGCTCGGGATAGGTCGCCAGCAGCGTTTGGGTGAAGACATAGTTGAAGGCAAAGATGCCGAGGAACGCGATGACCACCGCTTGGTTGACAGCGCGCCCAACGCCCTCGGCTCCGCCCGACGCCGTCATCCCCTTGTAACAACAGACGATCGCGATTATGGCCCCAAAGAGCGTCGTTTTCAGCGTGGAAGCCCACAAGTCCGTCACTGAGGCATTCGTGAAGAACGTGGCTCTGAACCCGCCCAGCGGAGCGCCGTTGACGACGGTCGCCAGGATCCCCGAGAAGATGCCGAACAGCAGGGCGTAGACGTTGAACAGGCCGGTCACGAGCATGAGCGCCAGAAAGCGCGGCACGACGAGGTTCTTGACCGGGTCGACGCCCAGCACCTGCAGGGCGTCGAGCTCCTCGCGGATCTTGCGCGCGCCGAGGTCGGCGGTGATCGCCGTGCCGGCGACGCCGGCGAGCACGATCGCCGTCACGAACGGTGCGAACTCGCGGATCGAGGCCAGCACGAAGAACCCGCCGAGCCGGTCGATCGCACCGAAGAGCACCAGGAAGTTCGCGGCCTGCAGGCCGGGAGCGCCGTAACCGAACGCGACCGTCGACACGAGCAGCGGAAACCAGCAGAGCTTCAGCGCGAACAGAAACTGGCTGACGAACTCACCGCCGTACGGATACGGGGGCCGGAGGGCCGAGAGGATCGTCTTGCCCGTCAGGATCATCATGTCGCCGATCTCCTCGAGCAGGCTCTTCGTCGGAAGAAGCGCTCGATCGGCGACGTTGCGAACCACGCTGTAGATCTCCTCCTCGATGCCCCCGCGCCCCCCGCGAGCGCAAGGGGCGCAGCGTATGGGAACCCCGGAGCCAAAGCCAGCGGCACCGCCGGCGGGCCCGCGGAACCCGCCAGCGCCTGTGCTACGTTGGCGCCGCTGTGCAGGGCGGCCTCGGGAACCTGGGCGCGCACGTCGTCGTCGCCGCGGCGACGTTGCTCCTGGCGGGCTGCGGGAACGACTCGAGCGACGCCGGCGGCAACGACGCGAGGTACACCGTCGAGGTCGTCCGCGCCGAGTTTCCCAGGCTCCAGCGCCTGGCCGAGGAGTCGACCTTCGAGATCGCCGTTCGCAACACCGGCGACGAGGCGATCCCGAACCTCGCCGTGACCGTACGCGGGCTCGCGCAACGCAGCGCGGACAATCCGAGCAGGTCGCTGTGGATCATCGACGCCCCGCCGCGCGGCGCGGGCACGGCTTCGACCGACACGTGGACCGCCGGCCGTGTGCAGCCGGGCGCGACGGCGACACTGCGCTGGCTCGTGACGCCGGCCGAGGCCGGCAAGCGGACACTCTCCTACGCGGTCGCCGGAGGGCTTGAGGGCGACGTGCGAGCGGCGCTCGCAGACGGCGCAACGCCGCGCGGATCGATCGCGGTCCGCGTCACAGACAAGGCGCCCAAGGCGCGCGTCGATCCGCGTACGGGCGACGTGATTCGAGACAAGACACGCCCTGGGAGGTAGGGTCGGTTTTCGACCACCTCCGCAGCGGGGCTACGAACGCGTGTGCATTGCACACAGCAGGACGACCGAAAGGAACGAAGACAGATGGCGTACGAATCCCTCGAGGTGTACCTCACCGACCATCTCGCGCTCGCTACGGGTGGCCTCAACCTCGCCCAGCAGGCCGCGGAGCGGCACCGCTCCCACGAGCTGGGTGAGTTCTTCGCGCCGCTCGCAGCCGAGATCAAGGCCGACTACGCGACGCTCGAGAACCTGATCGACGACATGAACGTGAACAGGAGCGCCTCGAAGACCGCCCTCGCCGAGGTCGGCTCGAAGCTCGCCGCGCCGAAGTTCAGCGCCGAGGGCGTCGGCAACGAGAACCTGGGCGACCTCATCACGCTCGAGACGCTGGCGACCGGCGTGTCGGGCAAGCGCGCCATGTGGTCGGCCCTCAAGACGGTCACGGACGCCTACCCGGCGCTGCAAGCGCTCGACCTCGACGAGCTCGAGTCCCGCGCCGCGGAACAGTTCAACCGCGTGGAGGAAAAGCGCCTCGAGATCGCCCCGTTCGCCCTGACGCACCAGGAGGCCGGCGCAAGCGCGTAAAGAGGGGTTTCGCCATACGGTCGCCGCAACCGGCGACGTCCTGGCGACGTTACTAGCGCGGCAGCCGCGGCGCGATGATCCGGTACGCCTTCAGTCCGAGGCCGAGACGCTCTCGGTCCTCGGACTGCATCGGATCGAGGCCCGTGAGGTCGCGCACGCGCTCGAGGCGGTAGGCGACGGTGTGACGGTGCGCGTGGATCGCCGTCGCGGTCGCGCTCATGTGACAGTTCGCTGCCAGGTAGGCCTCGAGCGTGCCCACGAGATCGGTGCGGTACTGGTCGTCGTAGCGCACGACGGGCGCGACCGTGTCCTCGTAGAAGGAACGGACCTCCTCGGGGTGGGACGCGAGCACGCGAAACAGCAGCCGGTAGGTGCCCTGGTTGATGTCCTCGGCGATCGGCTCGCCCGACACCATGAGGACGTCCAGGACGAGCTCGGCTTCCTGGACCGCGCGGCCGAGCTCGGCCGGATCGCCATAGAACGACGACAGCCCGACGATGCCGTGGCGCTGAAGTCGGCTCGCGAGCCGCGCTGCCGCCGCGAGCGTCGCATCGGCCGCGTGCTCACCGGCGACCGCCGGCAGCAGCGCATAGACACGACCGCCCTGGGCGCCTCCCGTGGCCTCCATGTGCTGGGCGAGCGCGCCGGGAACGTCCTCCGCGATCGTCGCCACGACATGGCGCGGGCGCTCGGTGTGCAGCTCGGCGCACAGCGCGATCGCACCGCGGCTGAGATCGCATCCGAGCCGCGTTCCGCGGCGCACGAGCTCGTCCGGCGCCATCCCGGCGCCGGCGCGCAGATCCTCCAGAAACGAGCCGCGCAGGTTCTGCTCGACCTCGTCGCGCGCCTCCTCGACGGCGACCTCGGTGAGCGACGCCACGGCGGCGAGGTGCAGGTACTCGGCCGCCTCGCCCGCGGAGCTGGTCGCGCCCTCGAGCGCCAGCACCATCCCGACGGTGTCATCGCCGGAGGCGATCGGCACCTCCGCGACAAGGCCACGCGGCGGGTTGGAGGGACGATCCTGCACGCAGTCGGCGACGTAGCGGCGCAGCTCGGGCAGCCGGGCGTCCGCAGTCGTGCCCTGCGGTGATAGGACCGCCGAGCCCAGCCGCGGAACCACGATCGCCACGGGCGCACCGACGGCCTCGGCCGCGAGGTCGGCGACGCGCCCGAGACCATCGCCCGCGAGCACGGCGTCGACCATCCGCAGGTGCAGCCCCCTCAGACGCTCTACGAGGGTGGCCGCTGGCATTCGGGCGGCCACCCTCGCCGGCTTCCCTAGCCCGACGTGGCGGCCGCCGCCGCCGCGTCGGGATGCGACTGGAGCGTCTCCTCGCCGGACTCTCCGGTGCGGATCCGGTAGGCCTCCTCGACCGGCAGGACGAACACCTTGCCGTCGCCGACGGCGCCGGTCCGACCGTGCTTGAGGATCGTGTCGACGATTGTCGTGAGGTCCTTGCTTGCGACGACGCACTCGATCTTGACCTTGGGGCGCAGGTAGTTCGTCAGCTCCGCCCCCCGGTAGCGCTCGGTGATCCCCTTCTGGCGTCCGGATCCCTTGACCTCGCTGATCGACAGCGACGGGAACCCGAGCGCCAGGAGCTCCGTGCGGATCGGCTCGAATGCCTCGTGACGGATATACGCGATGACCATTTTCATACCGGCATCTCCTTCGGCTTGGCCTCCATCGCCTGCACCGGCGCCGGCGGGACGGTCGCAGCCGCGCCGCCCCCGTAGCCGATGAGCTCCGCCTGTGGGATGAACTGCTCCGGGTAGCCGTACATGCCGTGCTCGGAGATGTCCAGACCGGCGTCCTCTTCCTCCGCGGTGACGCGCAGGCCGTAGGTCTTCTTGATGACGAAGAACGTCGCGTAGCTCATGACGAACACGAACGAGAACGCCACGGTGAAGCCGACCGCCTGCGCGACGAGCTGGCTGACCTGGCCCGAGTAGAACAGGCCGCCGTCGGGATCGCCGAACGCGTTGTACTGGGCCAGTCGTGGCGAGGTGAAGAACCCGCACGCGAGCGTTCCCCAGATGCCGCAGATGCCGTGCGCGGTCAGCGCGCCGACGGGATCGTCGAGCTTCTTGTCGATCGCGTAGATGCCGAGCGGGACGATGAAGCCCGCGATGAGGCCGATCGGCACCGCCGCCCACAGCTCGACGTAACCCGACGGCGCGGTGATCGCGACGAGGGCACCGATCGCCCCGTTGCCGGCCATGCCGATGTCGAGTGTCTTCTGCTTGACGAAGGACATCGCCAGCGCGCCGAGCACACCGCAGGCGGCGGCGAGGTTCGTGATGATCAGGATCTCCGTGAACCGCGCGTCCTGGATGTTCAGCGTCGACCCCGGGTTGAAGCCGAACCAGCCCAGCCACAGGATCAGCACGCCGAGGCCGAACAGCGGCATGTTGTGCCCCGGGATCGCCCGCGGCTTGCCGTCGGCTCCGTACTTGCCCTTGCGCGGGCCGAGCAGCAGCAGCGCGGCGAGCGCGCCGGTGGCGCCGATGAGGTGCACCGCCGTCGAGCCGGCGAAGTCCTGCATGCCGGCGATGCCGGTGCCCAGCCAGTCCCCCGTCTGCAAGAAGCCGCCGCCGAACACCCAGTGCGCGCCGATCGGATAGATCAGCGACGCGAAGACGATCGCGTAGATGACGTAGACACCGAACTTGATGCGCTCGAGCGTCGTGCCCCAGACGATCGCCAGCGACACGGCGCAGAAGACGAACTGGAAGAAGAACTTCGACTCGACGGTGGCGTTCGAGAGGCCCATGACGGGGAACGCCGTCGCGGGATCGCCGATGCCCTGGAGCAGGAAGCCGGTCCCGCCGACGAAGCCGCCCAGGCCGCTGGGCTCAGAGCCAAACGCAAGCGCGAAGCCGACGAAGTACCAGCACACAGCGGCAATCGAGAAGTTCGTGAGGATCTTCGCGACCACGGTGCCGGCGTTCTTCTGTCGCGAGAAGCCGATCTCCAGGAAGGCGAAGCCCGCCTGCATGAACATGACCACCATGCCGGCGACGATCACCCACATCGAGTTGAAGCCGACGGAGTCCGGCAGGACCTTGTTGTTGTACGCCTCCAGCGAGTCCGCCGAGGCGATCCCCGGTACGGCCAGCACGATCAGCAACCCGGCCCCTACAGCGGGCAGCACCTTCAGAGCCAGCGTACGTCTCATGCATCCTCCTCGATCGAAACCAAAGCCGGTTGGCATCGTCGACATCCGCTTCGCACGCGTCTTTGTCCCCCTGTCGAAAGATCGAACCGAGGCCTTCGCCATCGATCATTGACAGCGGGCGACGGGGCTCCTAGGTTGCGACTTTCAGCCCCGAGCCAGGAGGACGAGCGCCGTGCCAGGTCTCCCATTCCTCGACCGAGGCGATAAAGCCTTGACCACGCGGGCGCTCGTCGGTGATGGCGACGTCAGCCCCGATGCCGTGTTCGAGCTCGCCAAGGCCCACGACGCGACGATGGTCGACCTGAAGTTCACCGACCTGCCCGGGACGTGGCAGCACATGGGGATGGCGCTGGGCACGCTCGAGGCGGACTCGTTCACGGACGGCATCGGCTTCGACGGCTCGTCGATCCGCGGCTTTCAGGAGATCTACGAGTCCGACATGCTGCTCATGCCCGACGCGTCCTCGGCGATCGTCGACCCGTTCTACGAGCAGACGACGATCTCGA
>JALZJA010000289.1 GCA_030860005.1 Actinomycetota bacterium | reverse complement strand
AGGCGATGCACGCGCAGGAGACGTCGCGCGACCAGCCTTGCGGCCTGCACTGGCTGAACCTCACTCCAGCCCTCGGCCAATTCGTCCAAGCGCTCGAGAGCGAGCAGCGTCGCGTCGCTCGGCAAGTCGCCCTGACGCTCCAGCCCAGCAATCGCCGACACGCACTCGACCTCCGTCGCCCACCAGACAAGCATCACGGGATCCTCTTGCGCGATCACACGCATGGCCTCCGTGGTCGCTTCACCGACAAGCAGCGGAACGATTGCCGAGCTGTCCCAGAACCTCAACGCCCCTCGCGCCTCTCGTCGAGCAGCGCGCGTACGGCGCTGGCGCCGCCCCGTGGGTTCGGAGGCGTTTGGGACAGCAGCGCCGTCGCCGGCGGCCTGCGCGCCGCGCGAACGGCTCCGGCGCGTTCCAGGCGTGCGATCTTTCCATCCCCATCCAGATCGCCGCCCACTGCGGATTCGAGCCGAGCGACCGGAATGCCACGATCCACGATCAGCACGGACTCGCCACCCCGTACACGGTCGATCAAGGCGCTGAGTTGGTTCTTCGCCTCGGTGATCGTCGCGACCAGCATCAGGCTAGAATAGCCTTTACGACTTGGTCTTTCAAGCTGGAAGTGGGGATGCAGGGCGAAAGAGCGTGCGACACGGCCGATGCTCTCCGACCGCAGCACCCTCCGGGTGCGCATCTCGCACGCGCTCATGCTGAGAGGCGGCGGAAGCCCGCTGCCTTCTCGGCTCGTCGAGCTCGGCGACGGCACGGACTACGGCTGACCATCGACGCACCGGCAGGTTGCGCCAAAGGCGTTGAGTACGTTGCCAAGACCGCCTCGACGGGCGCGACACCCCCTCGCGGGGGTGTGCGTAACACACAGTTGCATCCGCAACTTTATGGAGACGGCGGGAATCGAACCCGCGTCCGCGATCGCGTGAAGGTGGCGTCTACGAGCGTATCCGGCGCTCTGGTCTCACCCTGGGCTCGCCTCGCCGGCGGGGTTGCCCAGGGCCAGCTCCCTGAAGATGTCCCCGGATTGGCGGGAGCGGGCCGCCCCGGGTGAGCCGACATATTGATTCCGGGAACCCCCGCGGTCGGCTGGCGGGGCCCAGAACCTCGCTAGTAGATCTCTCTAACTAGGCGAGGGCGAACTGATGAGTGTCCGCACGTATGGTTTTGCCAGGTGTTTTACGAGGCCTCCTGGCACCTCGGCTCGCAACCACCGCCACGAAGTCGACCACGTCGAAGCCATGTCGTCCCCGTGTTGGTGTGCCCCGCAGTCTAGCCGAGTGGGTCACGGCTCACGGGGCGGCGCCGTCGTCGTTGTCGTCGTCGTCTTCGGCATGGTCTGTGTACGCGAACGTGTCGTGGACGTCGGCGCGGTCTTGGTCTTGCGCTCCGGTGGCGCCGTCACGGTCTTTGCGCGCGTGGTGACGGTCTTGCCGGGGACCGTGGTCGTCGGCTGCCGTTCTCGGTCTCGCCTCTTCTCCCTCTCGCGCTCGTCGTCGCCGCCGAACAGGGTCGTCGAGCGATCACCGCCACCGGCCGACCCGCCCGCCACGAGCTCGGGCACCGTGAAGACGACGGCACAGACGAGGAAGCCGAGCAGACCGGTGATGATGGCCAGGCGCCAGCGACGGCCGTGTGCGCTGGGCGGGTCGCCCATCGACCCGGGCTGCGCGACGCGCGTCGGGGGCTCGGGTTCCGGCACCCGGTCTGCGCTGTCGGCGTCGGGCGACTGCGCGCTTCGCACGACACCGCGCACGGGGACGGCACGCGTGACGACCTGGGTCGGCCGCTGCAGGGCCTCCCGAATGATCGCGACGAGCACCGGCATCGCGGTCGCCGAGGCCAACGTGCCCGGAGCCCACAGCTTCGAGCACGTGTAGGCCGCGGCCGCCGACGCGGCCGCCGTGAGCGCCAGGGTGGTGAAATCGATGCCCTCGCTGCGCTGCGGGGCTGCGGATGTGGGGGTGGATTGGGCCATGAAGGCACACGGCTACCCACCCAGCCCTGCCCCGAACGTCGTGCGACGCGATTCCGGAACCCTCTGCTGGTCGCGCTCCGAAGAGGGGCCCTGCGTCCGGGTGCGCGGCCTTCGGGGAGGATCCGCGGCTGCGTGAATTAGTCTGGAGCCATGACCGTCCAAGACGTTGCCTGGGACCTCGCGCCGCTCGTTCGCGGCGATGAGGAGTCCGGCCCCGACCTCCTACTCGAGGAGGCCATCACCCGCGCCGAGGCGTTCGCCGACGCCTACGCGGGGCGCATCGCGCAGCTCGACCCGCTCACGTTCGCCGCCGCCGTCACCGAGCTGCAGGAGATCTCCGAGCTCGCGGGGCGCGCCGGCAACTACGCGATGCTGCGCTTCAGCGTCGACACTGCCGATCCCGCGATCGGCTCGCTGCTGCAGCGCGTGCAGGAGAAGGGCACGGCGATCGAGACCAAGCTCCTGTTCTTCGAGCTCGAGTGGGCAGCGGTCGAGGATCACCGCGCCGACGAGCTGATCGCCGCCGAGGGGCTCCAGACCGCACGCCACTTCCTGCGCTCGGCGCGCCGCTACCGCCCGCACCTGCTGACCGAGCCCGAGGAGAAGATCCTCGCCGAGAAGAACATCTCGGGCGCGAGCGCCTGGTCGCGGCTGTTCAGCGAGCATCTGTCCGCGCTGACGGTCCCGGTGCCCGATGAGGACGAGCCGGTTACGCTCGACAGCGCGCTGGCGCGCCTCATGTCGCCCGACCGCGAGCTTCGCCGCGCATCGGCCGAGAGCGTCACGGAGGCGCTCGCGCCCGGCCTGCGCACGCGCGCGTTCATCTTCAACACCCTCCTGCACGACAAGGCCGTCGACGACCGGCTACGCAGATACCCGCACTGGCTTGCGGCGCGCAACCTCTCCAACGAGGCATCCGACGAATCGGTCCAGGCGCTGCTGACTGCCGTGCGCAACCGCTACGAGCTGCCGCGGCGCTGGTACCGCCTCAAAGCCCGGCTCCTGGGAATCGACAAGCTCACCGACTACGACCGCATGGCCGCCGTCACGCAGGACGACGAGCCGGTCGACTGGGAGGACGCGAAGGAGCTCGTGCTCGACTCCTATGCGTCTTTCACACCGCAGCTCGGAGGTCCCGCGCGCGCGTTCTTCGACGACAACCGCATCGACGCGCCGCCGCGGCCGGCAAAGCGCGGGGGCGCGTTCGCCGCGTACACGGTCCCGAGTGAGCACCCCTACCTCATGCTCAACTACACCGCCAAGCGCCGCGACGTGCTCGTTCTCGCCCACGAGATGGGTCATGGCCTGCACGCCGAGCTCGCGCGTCCGCGCGGGGTGTTCGAGCAGGGCACGCCGCTGACGCTCGCCGAGACGGCATCGGTGTTCGGCGAGGCGCTCGTCTTCAACCGCCTGCTGGAGCAGGCGACGACGCCCGAGTCGCGTCTGGCGCTGCTGGCCGAGTCGATCGAGGGCTCGATCGCGACCGTCTTTCGCCAGACCGCCATGAACCGCTTCGAGGAGCTCGTGCACACCTCGCGGCGCGATGAGGGCGAGCTGAGCGTCGACCGCTTCAACGAGCTCTGGGTCCGATCGCAGGAGGAGATGCTCGGCGACAGCGTCGAGGTCACCGCGGGCTACCGCACGTGGTGGTCCTACGTTCCGCACTTCATCTCGACGCCGGGCTACGTCTATGCCTACGCGTACGGCCAGCTCCTCGCACTGTCGATCTACAAGCGCTACCTCGACGAGGGCGAGTCCTTCGTGCCGAGCTACCTGGAGCTCCTGCGCGCGGGAGGCTCGCGAAGCCCGGAGGAGCTCGGCGCGATCGTCGGCATCGACCTGTCCGATCCCGGCTTCTGGGACAGCGGCCTGGATCTGGTGCAGGCGCAGCTCGAGGAGGCCGAGGAGGCCGCGCACGCGGCGATCGCTCGCACGTAACGTCGTCCGGAGGTCGTCGCTTGCGACGACCGCAGGACGAACAGGTTCTCGTCAGGACGAAACAGGTTCTCGTCAGGTCGTCGCTTGCGACGACCTCGAGAACGAAACACCGCAGTTGTCACAATGGATCGATGAGCATGCACGGCTGGCTCCCCGCCGAGGAGCCGAGCAGCGCGACGGTGACGTCGCCCACGCCCGCGCCTCCCGCCTCCCGCGAGGAGCGCTCTCTGCTGCGCCGGATCCTCACGCCGCTGATCGTGCTCGTCGCCTTGGCGCTGAAGTTCGGCAAGGCGGCGCTGCTCATCCTGCCGAAGGCGAAGATCCTCACGACGTCGGCGACGATGCTCGTCTCGATCGCCGCCTACAGCCTCATCTGGGGATGGAAGTTCGCGCTGGGGTTCGTCGTGCTGCTGCTCGTGCACGAGATGGGCCACGTCATCCAGCTGCGCCGGGAGGGCATCCAAGCGAGCGCGCCGATGTTCATCCCGTTCCTCGGCGCCGCCGTCATGGCCAAGTCGCTGGGCGACAACGCGACCGCAGAGGCGCGGGTCGGCCTCGCCGGACCGATTCTCGGGACGGCCGGCGCGCTGGCCCTGATCCCGATCGCGGTCGCCACCGACAACGACTTCTGGCAGGCGCTCGTGTTCACCGGGCTGTTCCTCAACCTCTTCAACCTGTTGCCGGTCATCCCGCTCGACGGCGGCCGCGCGATGGCCGCGCTGTCGCCGTGGATGTGGTGGGTCGGCCTGTTCGCGATGGCCGTCTTCGCGTTCGCGTTCCCGAACCCGATCATCCTCCTGATCCTGCTGCTGGCGGCGTTCGAGACGTACCGGCGCTGGAAGGCGCGCCGCAGCGGCGACGAGAAGGTCGCCGCCTACTACCGCGTGAAGCCCTCGCACCGCGTCGCGATCGCCGTGGTCTACCTCGGGCTCATCGCCGTCTGCGTCATCGGGATGGATCTCACGCACCTGGAGCGCAGCATCCCTTCGTGACCGCGGCCCCGCGGCTCATGAGCCGGCGCAGCCTCGATAGCGTCTGAGCCGTGGCGGAGATCAGCGTCGAGCGCTTGACGAAGCGCTACCGCGAGACCCTCGCGGTCGACGAGCTGTCGTTCTCGGTGGATGGCGGGCGTGTCACGGGCTTTCTCGGACCCAACGGCGCCGGCAAGTCGACGACGCTGCGTGCGCTGCTCGGGCTCATCCGCCCCACGAGCGGCCAGGCGCTCGTGCTCGACCGGCCGTTTCATGAACTGCGCGATCCTGCGCGCACGGTCGGCGCGGCGCTCGACGCCGCAGACGTGCATCCGGGCCGCTCCGGGCGCAGTCACCTGCGCACGCTTTCCGAGGCCGCCGGGCTGCCGACGAGCCGCGTCGACGAGGTGCTGGCGCTCGTCGAGCTCACGCCCGCGCGCGACCGGCGGGTGAAGGGCTACTCGATGGGCATGCGTCAGCGTCTCGCGCTCGCGGGCGCGCTGCTCGGCGACCCGAAGATCCTCATGCTCGACGAGCCCGCCAACGGCCTGGACCCGCAGGGCATGCGCTGGCTGCGCGACATTCTGCGCTCGCTCGCCGCGGAGGGCCGCACCGTCCTCATCTCGAGCCATGTCCTGTCAGAGGTCGAGCAGACCGTCGATGAGGTCGTCGTCATCGGCGCGGGCAAGCTCATCACGCAGGGCCCGCTGGCGGACATCATCACCGAGCAGCGCCCCGCGTTCGTGCGCACGCCGGCGTCCGACGAGCTCAAGGCGGTCCTCGAGGCCGACGGCGCGGGCGTGACGACCGACGGCCGGCCGGAGGTGCTGCTCGTCCACCGCCTCGCGCTCGAGCGGATCGGGACCCTCGCCGCCGAGCACGGCATCGTGGTCTTCGAGCTCACCCGCTCGGCGAGCTCGCTCGAGGATCGCTTCCTCGAGCTGACCGGCGAAGGCGGCAACGTCCGATGAGGCCCGTGCGCTCGGAGTGGCTGAAGCTCGTGTCTGTGCGCGCGACGTGGCTGCTGCTGGGTTCGATGGTGCTCATCGAGGGGGCCTACGCGATCGGCGTCGCCGGCTCGGCGAAGATCGAGGACCTGCGCACCGATACCGAGAACCTCTTCATCGGGACGCCGCTCGTGACGGTGTTCGTCTTCACGATCGGCGCGCTGCTGTCGACGAACGAGTTCCGCCACAACACCGCTGACTCGACGTTCATCGTCACGCCGCGGCGCGAGCGCGTCGTGCTCGCGAAGCTCGCCGTCGGCGTGGCCGTGGGACTCGTGTCGGCGCTGCTGTTCATCGCGGTCAACGCCGGCTTTGGCCTGTCGACCCTCTCCAACCGCGGGGTGCCGGTCGACGGCGACCACGCGGTCAGCATCTACGTTGGCGTCGGCGTGGGCATCGTGCTCAGCTGCCTGCTCGGAGTCGCGCTCGGCGCACTGATCCGCAACCAGATCGTCACGATCGTGCTCGGCATCGCGCTGTTCTTCATCCTGCGCGAGCTGCTGACGTCGATCCTCGGCGAGAACGTCGGCGCGTACATGCCCGGACCGTCGCTGCTCGCACTGCAGGGACCGAGCGGCGAGGAGTACCTGCTCAGCCAGGTCGCCGGCGGGCTCGTGTTCGCGAGCTATTGCGTGGCGATCGCAGTCGCGGCGGTGATCGCCACGCGCGAGCGCGAGATTACGTAGAAGAACCCTCGGGGTCCGGCCTCCGCCGGCCACCTGGCCGGCTCCGGCACCCCTAGCGGTTGGCGTCGCGCAGTGCGCGGTCCATGTCGCGCTTCATCTCGCGGCCCTTGATCGCCTCGCGCTTGTCGAAGCGATCCTTGCCCTTGGCCACCGCGATCTCGACCTTCGCGCGGCCAGCCGAGAAGTACATGCGCGTCGGAACGAGCGTCAGGCCCTTCTCCTTGATCTGTCCGGAGAGCCTGTCGATCTGGCGGCGATGAACGAGGAGCTTGCGATCGCGCTCGGGCTCGTGGTTCTGGCTCGCGGCCGGCCCGTACGGCGGGATGTGGACGTTGTGCAGCCACAGCTCCCCGCCGCGCACGAGCGCGTAGCCGTCCTTGAGCTGGGCGCCGCCGTTGCGCAGCGCCTTGACCTCGGTGCCCTCCAGCGCGATCCCGCACTCGAGCCGCTCGAGCAGCTCGAAGCGAAAGCTCGCGTAGCGGTTGGAGGCGACGTCGCCGGGCGCGACCTTGCGTTTCTTGGCCTTGGCCATGGTTCGTCGAGACTAGAGGTCCGCGTCGATGTCGAATATGTGGCCATGGCGCCCCGATTCGACATGGTCCCCCGGAGATGAATCCCCACGACCTCTACGGCCTGCCGCTGGACCGCTTCGTGCCCGAGCGCGGCGCACTGGCGAAGGCGTTGCGCGCAGAGGGCAGGCGCGACGAGGCGGCCGACGTCGCGAGCCTGCGCAAGCCGTCGGTCGCCGCATGGGCGGTCAACCAGCTCGTTCGCACCCAGGGCAAGGACGTGCAGGCGCTGTTCGATGCCGGCGATGCGCTGCGCGAGGCGCAAGCGAAGCTGCTGGCCGGACGCGGGGACGGGGCCGCGCTGCGTGCGGCGAACGAGCGCGAGCGCGACGCGGTCGATCGGCTCGTCGACGCCGCCCGTGGGCTGCTGACCTCCGACGGGCACGAGCTGAGCCCCGTGATCGTCGAGCGGGTGGCCGACAGCCTGCACGCCGCCGCGCTCGACGAGGGCTCGCGCGCGCGCGTGCGCGACGCGCGCCTGGAG
>JALZJA010000280.1 GCA_030860005.1 Actinomycetota bacterium | reverse complement strand
TGACCGACGTCGATGTCGACACGTTCAGGCTGACCCGTCAGTCGCACGCCGGCACGAAGCGGCCCGCACCTCCCGCCAGCCAGGACTTCTGGGTGGCCCGCAGCAGCGGACACGACGCGGACAGGCTCGAGTGGACTGTCCGGGACGGTGACGTCCGCGTCGTCCTCATGAACGCCGACGCGACGCGGGGGGTCAGCGCCGATGGCTACGTGACGCTCACCCTCCCGCACGTGCCGTCGATCGTCTGGGCGCTGCTCGCGGGCGGTTCGCTGCTCGCGTTGGCCGGCATCACTGCGGTCGTGCTCTCGGTGCGACGGCGCCGGAGCGACTAGGCAGCCAGCGTGGTGGGCGCAGTCGTCGAACACCACCGCCCGGGACGGTCGCTCCCGCTCCCGCGGTTTCGAGCCGTCGCTGTCGGAGTGTGACGAGTTGCGTCCAACATGTCGTCGCTTCTCGTCACACCCTCCATCACGGCGTCACTTCGCGAACTGCACCGCCCGCGACTCGCGGATGACGGTCACCTTGATCTGGCCCGGGTACTCCAGCTCGCGCTCGATCTCACGGGCGATCTCGCGTGAGAGGAGCAGTGCCTCGTCGTCGTCGACGGCGCCCGGCTCGACGATGACCCGGACCTCGCGCCCGGCCTGCATGGCGTAGACCTTCTCGACGCCCTCGTGGCGGGTCGCGATCTGCTCGAGCTCGCGCAGCCGCTTGACGTACGACTCCAGCGATTCTCCACGTGCGCCCGGCCGGGCGCCCGACAGCGCATCGGCGGCCTGCACGATCACCGCCTCGATCGTCTGCAGCTCGACCTCGTTGTGGTGAGCCTCCATGGCGTGGGCGACGGCCTCGGATTCGCCGTGCCGGCGGGCCATCTCGCCGCCGACGAGCGCGTGCGTGCCCTCGACCTCGTGCGTGACGGCCTTGCCGATGTCGTGCAGCAGAGCGGCTCGCGCGGCGGTCTTCGGGCTCGCGCCGAGCTCCTGGGCCATCATCGACGCGAGCTGCGCGCACTCGACCGAATGGGCGAGCACGTTCTGGCCGTAGCTCGTGCGGAACTTCAGCCGGCCGAGCGTCTTGATCATCTCGATGTCGAGTCCCTGCACGCCGGACTGGAACGCCGCATCCTCCCCGGCCTGCTGGATCTGGGCCTCGAGCTCAGCTGTCGCCTGGCTGAAGGTCTCCTCGATGCGCGCCGGGTGGATGCGCCCGTCGGCGAGGAGCTTCTCGAGCGTCATCCGGGCGATCTCGCGGCGCACGCCGTCAAAGGCCGAAAGCACGACCGCGTTCGGCGTGTCGTCGATGATGAAGTCGACGCCCGTGAGGTTCTCGAGCGCGCGGATGTTGCGCCCCTCGCGGCCGATGATCCGGCCCTTCATGTCGTCGGCCGGAAGCTGCACGACCGACACCGTCGTCTCGGCGACATGGGAGCCGGCCAGGCGCTGCATCGCGACGGACAGGATCGAGCGCACGCGCCGTGCCGCGTCGCGCTTGGTCGCCTCCTCGATCTCGCGGATGTGGCGTGCGCTCTCAAGACGCACCTGATCGGTGATCTCCTTCATGAGGCGCTCCTTCGCCTGCCCCGCGCTCAGGCCGGAGATCTGCTCGAGCCCCTCCTCGTGCTCCCGGCGGCGCCTGGCGAGCTTCTCGCGTTCCGCCTCGAGCGCACGCTTCTGATTGTCGAGCTCGCGCGCCCGGCGATCGAGCTCGTCGGCGCGGACCCGCGCGTGTTCCTCCAGGCGCGCGAGCTCCTCGCGGCTGGCGCTAGCAGTCCCTGACCCGAACAAGCGCCGGCGTCCGCCCAAGACGAACACGATCGCCGCCGCCACGATTGCCGCCGCCGCGATCAGTTCCATTGCCGGTCCTCTCCCCGCGCCTCCCAGGTGGCGACTGGGCCGCGCGGTTGCTCGTCGATGTCAGGGAGTCGGACCGAGCCGGGCGGGGAACGACAGGACACGGCGGTGGGCGCCGCGCTTCAAGGTGACGGGATGTACGTGTGGGTGTGTTGCGGTACTCAGGAGGACGGATTGCCGCCCTGATCGGATGCTCTCTCGGCCGTCGTTGAAGCTGCCTGGATGATCAAAAAGCGTTCGTTTGCTGCTCTAGGTCGCCCTCGCGGGCTCAGTCTGACTGCTCGGATCATATGACCCGCGTCAACGCGCGAACGGCGTCGTAGGCCAGCTCGAGGTCGTACCCCTTGCGCACGAGCAGCGCGAGCGCGCGCTCGCGCTCGCGCTCGGTCGAGGGGATCTCCCGGTAGCGGCGGCGTAGCAACGCGACCGCCGCCTCGAGCTCATCGACGCCGTCGCGCGCTGCCAGCGCCGCGTCGATGTGCTCCTGGCCGACGCCGGCCGCCCGCAGCCTGCGGTCGATCCGCTCAGCCCCCCAGTCGTCGAGCGTGCGCCGGTCCTCGGCGTAGCGCCGGGCGTAGCGAGCGTCGTCGAGGTAGCCCTGCCGCGTCAGCTCCGCGACGGCCTCGGAGATCGTTGGCGGCTCGACCGCCTTGCTCGCCAGATGCCGGTGCAGCTCGGCGACCGTGCGGTCGCGACGGCCGAGCTGGCGGTAGGCCAGGTCGAGCGCGCGCTGAAGTCGGGCCTGCGGGTCGAGCGCGCGTTCGGCCGCCGTCACGCGGCCTCGACGTTCGCCAGCGGCCCTGCGGGCGCGTCCGCACTGACCGCCGGCTCGCCGTCGGTGCGGTCGATCGGAGCAATCAGGTCCTGGCCGATGCCAAGCGTCTTGTAGACCTTCGCCTCGATCTCCTTGGCGATCTCCTGGTGCTCGTCGAGGAACGCCTTGGCGTTCGCGCGACCCTGCCCGAGGCGCTCGTCGCCGTAGGAGAAGAACGAGCCCGACTTGCCGACGATGTCGTGCTCGAGCCCGAGGTCGAGCAGGCAGCCCGATGTCGAGATCCCCTTGCCGAACTCGATGTCGAACTCGGCCTGGCGGAACGGCGCCGCGACCTTGTTCTTGACGACCTTCACGCGCACCCGGTTGCCGACCGCCTCGGTCCCGTCCTTGAGCGTCTCGATCCGGCGGATGTCCAGGCGCTGGGACGAATAGAACTTCAGCGCGCGCCCGCCGGGCTGAGTCTCGGGCGAGTTGTGGACGACCACGCCGCCAGCCAGGTAGGTGTGATTACCCTCGATCTGAAGGTCGTAACGACCGCCTCTGCGTGAGACCGCCGGTTTGATCTGGTACTTGCGCTTCACCGTCATCGCCGCGGGTCGCAGCGATGCGCGGCTCGCCAAATCCGTACGGAAGTCGCCTGACTCCGGCGCGCCCCATGCGAAGCGTCCGCGCATGGTCGGGTGCAGCTTGTAGTCCATCGAAGGATGGATGTAGGGAGCGATCTTCTCGTGGAATCGCTGGGCGCGCTCGCCGCTGAAAAGCAGGTTGTGGCCGGAGATGTTGGGCCGTCCCATGCCCAGCGCTTCGCACCGCGCAGCGAGCCGCTCGCGGTCCGCCATATTGAGAGCCGCACAGCAGATCGTCGGCTTGCCGTGTCCCCAGCGCTTGTAGCTGCCATCGAAGGTGCCGTCGTCCTGGTACCACGCGGCGATGGCGCGCTCGTCGAGCTGCTCGATGAGCGCATCGCTGACGGTCCGCCCGCCGACTGCGTAGACCGCCTCGTGCAACCAAGCGAGCTGCCTCATGGGAATGGTGTCGAACCCGATCCCGTTGCCGGTCGGAGCGATCTTGTGCGCGAACGGGGCGAGCATGTCGCGCTTCCACTCGCAGTAGTCGCGCTGACGCTCCCCGTGACCGACGCGGAAAGAGACGTTGTGTTCGGAGGCGTATCGCAGCGAGCCGTCACCGAGCAGGCTTCCGAGGATGAGCTTGAGCTGATCGTCGCTCAGAACGTACTGCTTGACTGCGGCCAAGACCTCGTCGCCCTCGTCGATCTCCCATGCCTGCTTCTCGCCCTCCGGCGTGAAGATCACGTGGTTCGGCGTGCAGGTCAGTCGGCGTCGACCCTGACCACCGGCCACTTCGAAGCGCAGCCAGTCGTCGGTTTGGCCGTTGTCGTAGTAGTCGA
>JALZJA010000273.1 GCA_030860005.1 Actinomycetota bacterium | reverse complement strand
ATGCTGCCCTGATGCGCCCCCGTCATGTGCTCGTCCGCGGAGACGATGCGTGGGGGGACGCGGCTGGCCGTCGAACATGTCCATCGGGTAGTCTGGTCACATTCCGCACTAGGCTGGGGAACGGCCTCCCGGCCTGGCCGGTGGTGGCAACCTCGCGTCATGGCCTGACGAGCCACTACCGCTTTCGCGTGAGGCTGTCACACAAACCCCTGGCGACGTCGCTGAGCGCGTTCTAAGCCTTCCTCGGTGCGAGCTCCAAGTCGTCCGTCAGGCAGCTTTGGCCGAGGGCGACGCGCGCTTCGGCAGGGTGCCCAGCGCGGAGATTCGAGGGCGTTGGTCCGCGTTCTCCGGACCGGGTTTGTGCAACAGCCTTTATGCAAACCGGCGGCGCGGGCCAGCTAGCTATCGGTTCTCGCAAACGCGGGGAGCGCCTGCCGTTGCTGAGCAAGCGAGCGTCGTTCACGCGGCTAGCGTCGCGCATTCGCTTGCATCTCACGTTACGTGAGGCCGTACGGTGCGACCGATGGGCGAGGTCGACAGAACGTGGAAGGTTGGCGAGCTGGCGCGGGCGACCGGGCTGACCATCCGCACGCTGCATCACTACGACGACATCGGGATCGTTGTTCCGGGCCGCACGGGGTCCGGTCATCGCGTGTATTCGCCTGCTGATGTCGAACGTCTGTACCGCGTCCTGGCGTTGCGCGGCGTGGGTTTGGCGCTCGACGAGATCATGGCGGTGCTCGATGACAACAGCGTGAGCCTGATGGACACTGTGCGCCGCCATGTGGCGGCCGTCGAGCGCGACATCGAGCAGCGCCGCCGGCTGCTGGGTCGCCTGCGTGAGATGCTCGATGCGCTGCAGCGCTCGTCGGCGCCAACGGTCGACGAGCTGATCGGAGCGGTCGCGGCCATGACGGTCGTCGAGGCGTCGATCGAGGACGTCGTCACACGCGAGCGATGGGACGCCGCGTGGGAGCTCCAACAGCCCTACATGGTCTTACTCCGAGAGACCGACGGCGAGCGGATCCTGCCGATCTACATCGGCGAGCCTGAGGCCAGGGCGCTGGTCCTGCAGCGCCGCGGCGCGACGACGCCACGTCCGCAGGGCCACGATCTGATGGTCGCCCTGCTGGGCGCGCTTGACGCCCGCGTCGAGCGCATCGTGATCGAGCGACTGCGCGATAACACGTTCTTCGCGACAGTCACCGTAGTCACCGGCAACGATCCCCGCGAGATCGACGCGCGGCCCAGCGACGCGCTGAACCTCGCCCTGCGCTCCGACGCGCCGATCCAAGTGGCAAGCGAGGTCATCGACACCGCGGGTTTGACGTCTTGGCCCAAGACCCAGCAGACGGTCGCTGGCGACAGCGAGCCGCCACCGTGGACACCGCTCAGCGAGCAGGGCGATCTCTGGCGCACACCGACGCACACGATCGACGAGCACTCACCGATGATGCTGCGCCTGGCCGCCATCCAGGCGCGGGAGCTCGGTCACCGTTTCGTGGGCGTGGCTCACCTGCTGCTGGGGCTCCTCGCCGACGACGATGGCCCCGCCACGCAGCTCCTCCACCATCACCGGATCACACTGGCCCCCACCCGGGAAGCGATGGCGCTCACACTGTCCGACGTGCAGGACGCGCCCTCGCCAGGCGCCACGATGTCCCTGACCTCGGGCGCAATGTTGGCGATGCACCGGGCGAGCATCGAGGCACGCCGCCGCGGCACCCTGGACATCACGCCGATGCACGTGCTGTTCGCGCTCGTCGACAGCCGCGAGCTCGCCGATGTCCCCGGCCTCAACACAGCCGACCTTGCGAGCGTGCGCGACGACGTGCGCGCCGAGCTCGACGCCTGAAAGCAGCCCCAAGCGCCATACCACGCCGGTCGCGTGAGGCGAGCGCCCGCCCTGCGTGACTCCCTAGCGCCCATCACCTCATGTGCCGCCCGCATCCCCCGATCAGTGCTCCTTATCGCGCAGACGAGGTGTCCCGAGACGGCACGCCGGCCGCGGCAGAACGTCCTCGCCATCATCGAAGCGAGCCTTGCGGTAGTGGCGACCTGCAGCGACCACAACTGGACGGGGTCGCGCGCCGATCTGGAGATCGTCTGGACTTGAGAAGTTCAGGCGACGCCGAATCCTGGAGGACACACGTGGAGCCCACCGAGCTTGTACTGCAACTCCGGCAGCGTGCGGAAGAACTCGCTCTCGCGGGGAACTGGGGGCCAGAGGCGCTCTCGGTCAACGGCGAACTGCTCGAGCACGACCCTGACCATCTCCCGGCCTACACGCGAGTCGCGCGTTGCCACCAGGAGGCGGGCAATCTGTTGGCGCAACGGGAGTGGTACCTCCGAGCGCAGGAGGACGGGCCGACCGGCACAAGCAAGACGATCGTGGAGAGGGGGCTGATCCGCGTTAACGCAGCCCTTCGCGGCCTGGGAGATGTCGAGGCGCTCGGGCGGATCACTGACGTGTCGGAGCTGCTGTCGCTTGCCCTCGCCGTCCGCGAGGCACGTCGACCAGACCTCGACCTGGCACTGGCTGCAAACACGCGAGCACTTGAAATTGCGGAGCGAGCCCCAGATGTCCACCCGCGTGTGCGCGCCCGCAACGGGCTTGGGGCCACATTGCGTGCGCGTGGAGAATCGGAAGCCGCTCTCGACCAAGCCCGCAAGTCGCGCGAATTGGACGGCAACCCAGCAAGAAACTCGCACGCTTTCACGGTCGCCATCGCGGCGCTCGGCGACCAACGCAATTTCACTCAGGCTGTCGAGCTCGGCGAGAGTGTCATGCGGAGTCGTCCCGCCGATCCGTATCTACTCAACGCGATGATGCGCGCATACCATGGCGCCGGAGATCTTGCCTCCGCGGAGTCATGCGGCGAGAAGGCGCTGGCCCTTGCAGAGAATCCCCCCGCACGACAGCGAGCGATCAAGGGGCTCCGCAAGATCGTGGTCGACCATGAACAGCGAGGCAACACCGTACGCGCCCAGGCGCTACGCCGTCTGCTCGAGAGCCCTGCAATTCGCTCGCCCGCGCGTTGAAGTGCAGAACAGCGGCGTCGCAACCGGATGGGCTATGCCCGCCACAGAGGTCTTCTCGCTTAGCGCTCCGCGAAGCGACGATGAAGTCGGTAGAAGTGGTGTAGCTGGAGCGGCGGGGCCGAGAAGCGTCTCGGCCATCGGGCGCTCATGATCGTCGGGCTGGTTCCAACAGTCCGATCGAAGGAGCACCACGATGGCCGAAGGTCAGAGGATGACGGCTGCCCATGGGGCGGTCGAGAAGATGATGTGCACTGAGCATGCTGATGTGATCCGCGAGAGCGTGGCGGCGATGGTGGCTGAGCTCATCGAGGCTGAGGTGGCCGCGATGGTCGGCGCCGAGCATGGGGAGCGCGCTCCGGATCGTCGCGCGGCGCAGCGCAACGGGTATCGCACGCGCCAGTGGAAGACGCGCGCGGGTGAGCTGGAGTTGGCGATCCCCAAGCTGCGCTCGGGTCCGGCGTACTTCCCCAGCTTCCTGGAGCCGCGCAAGCGCAGTGAGCAGGCGCTGGTCGCGGTGGTCCAGGAGGCCTACATCAACGGCGTCTCGACCCGCAAGGTCGAGCGCCTGGTCGAGCAGCTGGGCATCCAGTCGATGGGCAAGGACCAGGTCAGCCGGCTGTGCGCCGGGCTGGACGACCAGGTCACGGCGTTTCGCGAGCGCCCGCTGGAAGATGCTCGTTACCCCTACCTGTGGCTGGACGCCAAGGTCGAGCGGGTCCGCGAGGCGGGCGGCGTGCGGCAGAAGTGCCTGGTCATCGCCTACGGCGTGCACGAGACCGGACGGCGCGAGGTTATCGGCATCGACGTCGGCGAGTGCGAGACCGAGGCGTTCTGGCGCGAGTTCCTGCGCTCGCTGCGCGCCCG
>JALZJA010000271.1 GCA_030860005.1 Actinomycetota bacterium | reverse complement strand
CCGAGATGCCGACGTTGATGGCCGGGCGCACGCCGGAGAAGAAGAGCTTCGGCTCGAGGAAGATCTGCCCGTCCGTGATGGAGATGACGTTCGTCGGGATGTAGGCCGACACGTCGCCGGCCTGCGTCTCGATGATCGGCAGGGAGGTCAGCGAGCCGCCGCCGAGGTCGTCGGAGAGCTTCGACGCGCGCTCGAGCAGGCGGGAGTGCAGGTAGAAGACGTCGCCCGGGTACGCCTCGCGGCCCGGCGGGCGGCGCAGGAGCAGCGACATCTGGCGGTAGGCGTACGCGTGCTTCGTGAGGTCGTCGTACACGCAGAGCGCGGAGCCGCCCTTGTAGAGGAAGTACTCGGCCATCGCGCAGCCGGCGTAGGGCGCGAGGAACTTCACCGGCGCGGCCTCGTCGGCGGCGGCGGCGACGATGATCGTGCTCTCCAGCGCGCCGGCCTCCGAAAGAGTCTGCGCCAGCGCCACCACGGTGGCCATGCGCTGGCCGATGGCCACGTAGACCGAGACGACGCCGCTGTCCTTGTTGTTGATGATGGTGTCGACGGCGATCGCCGTCTTGCCGGTCTGGCGGTCGCCGATGATCAGCTCGCGCTGGCCGCGGCCGATGGGGATCATCGAGTCGATCGCCTTGATGCCGGTCTGCAGCGGCTCGATGACCGGCTGGCGCTGCACGACGCCGGGCGCCTTGAACTCGGCCGGCCGCGTCTCGCTCGTGTCGACGTCGCCCTTGCCGTCGAGCGGGATGCCGAGCGGGTCGACGATGCGTCCGAGCAGGGCATCGCCGACCGGGATCTCGAGCAGGCTTCCGGTGCGCTTGACCGTGTCGCCCTCGACGATCTTGTCCCACGCGCCGAACAGCACGACGCCGACGTTGTCGGACTCGAGGTTCAGCGCGAGGCCCGTCACATCGTGGGGCAGCTCGAGCATCTCGAGCGACATGCAGTTCTCGAGGCCGTGGACGCGCGCGATGCCGTCGCCGACCGACAGGACGGTGCCGACCTCGGTCAGCTCGGCCGAGTCGGCGTCCAATCCCTCGATCCGGCTCTTGAGGATTGAGGTGATCTCGTCTGGCTTGATCTGCATTGAGGTGGTGTCAGCTCCTTGTAGAGGCTCAGGCGGTGCCGCGAGCGACGTGCTTTCTCAGGTTTTGAAGGCGGTTGCGGATCGAGGCGTCGAGGATCGAGTTGCCGACCCGCAGGACGATGCCGCCGATGATCTCCGGGTCGACGTTGGCGGTCAGCTCGACCTTCTGGCCGGTGCTCTCGGCAATGCGGTCGCCGAGCTTGCGCGCGACGTCCTCGTCGAGCTCGATCGCGGTCGAGATCTGAACGGGCAGGATGTGGTGCTCCTGCTCCCACAGCCGGTCGAAGGCGTGCCGGATGCGGAAGAGCACCGGCATCCGGTGCTTCTCGATCAGCAGCTCGAGGAAGTTGATGAGCGTCGGATCGGCGTCCTCGAGCGTTTGCTTCAGGCCGTCTTTCTTCTCTTGAAGCGAGAAGTAGGGCGAGAAGAAGAAGATCGCCAAGTCGCGGTTCTCGTCCAGGGCATCGGCGAACTGGCCGAGCTGCTCGCGCAGCTCGTCGGTGCTGTCGTGCTCCTTGGCGACCTCGAACAGCGAGCGCGCGTATACCTCGGCGATCTCTTCCATGGCTAGGTGCTTTTCCCGTCGCCGTCGCCGTCGCCGGCGAGCGCCGAGAAGTCGAGCTCGGCCAGCGCCTCCTCGACGAGCTTGCGCTGATCGTCCTCGCTGAGGACCTTGCGCGTGACCTTCTCGGTGGCGAGGATCGTCAGGTCGGCGACCTCGTTGCGGATCTCCTCGATGGCCCGCCGCGTCTCGGCCTCGATGTCGCGCTTGGTCTGCTCGAGCAGCTCCTCGCGCCGCGCCTTGGCCTTCTCGAGCGTCTCCTGCTCGAGGTTCTCGGCGGCCTTGCGCGCGCGGGCGACGATCGCGTCGGCCTGTCCGCGGGCCTCCGTGAGGCGCTTGCGGTACTCCTCGAGGAGCTCCTCGGCCTCGGCCTTCGTCTGTGCGGCCGTGTCGAGCGAGTCCTCGATCGCGCGCTGGCGCTTGTCGAGCGCGTCGGCGATGCGCGGGAAGGCGTACTTGTTCAGCAGATAGCCGGAGATCGCGAAGACGAGCAGCGTCCTCAGCATGAGCCCGACGTCGGGCTGAACGAGGAAGCTGCCGCCCCCCTTCTTGGCCGCTGCGATGACCGTCACGAGCATCGGGCTAGAGGAAGTTCGCCAGCAGGCCGGCGACGAGCCCGTAGAACACGCAGGCCTCGGTGAGCGCGAAGCCCAGCCACTGGATCGAGGTGATCTCGTCCTTCATCTCGGGCTGGCGCGTGACCGACTCGATCACCTTGCCGAAGATGTAGCCGATGCCCACGCCGGCGCCCGCGGCACCGAGGCCGCCGCCGACGCCGAGCGCGACCTTGCCGCCGGCCTTGGAGCCGGCCTCCTTCGGATCGGCGGCCGCGATGATGTCCGGCAGGGAGGACAGGATGGTCACGAGGTCCACGAAATGCTCCTTCTAGTCGATGATCAATGGTCGGTGGCGACGGCGCTGCCGAAGTAGATCGAGGCCATGGTGGCGAAGATGAACGCCTGCAGCGTGGCGACAAGCCCGACCTCGAAGATGAACAGGATCACGGCGAGCGGCAGCGTCATCCAGCCGGCCGCGGCGAAGCCGAGCAGCACCGCGATGCCGCCGCCCATGAACAGGATGATCATGTGCCCGGCAAGGATGTTGGCGAACAGTCGAACGCTGAGCGAGACGAGCCGCAGGAATTGCGAGAACAGCTCGAGCATGAAGATGAACACGGCCATCACGCCGGTGACGCCCTTGGGCACGAGCCCCTTGAGGTAGCCGGTCACGCCCTGCGCGCGCACGCCCTCGACGGTGAAGGCGATGCAGACGACGAGCGCGAGCATGAGCGGAATCGAGAGGTTCGCCGTGGCGGCGTAGATCGCGAAGGACGGGATCTCGAGGCCGAAGACCTTGATCGGATGCTCAATGTTCGTCGGTACCGGGACGTAGCCGATGAGGTTCGAGATCCAGATGAACAAGAACAGCGTCGCGATGAACGGAAACCACTTAGCGGCCATGCGGCTGTCCATGTTCGCGCGCGTGATGTTGTCGCGCATGACGTTGAAGACGACCTCGACGAGCGTCTGCACGCGGTTGGGACGGTCCACCATGCGCTTGGCGATCCAGATCATGAGATAGACGGTGAGCCCCGCGGCCACGACGACGTAGAGGACGCCCTTCGTGATGTCGAAGGGGCCGGGCAGGTCGATCCACGGGTCGAGCTTGAACTCGTTCTGCGGCTGGTACTCCTCGTTCTTCTTGCCCCCGCCGAAGATCATGACGAAGAGGATCAGCCCGCCGATATAGATGGCCGCGCCGATGAGGACCTTCTTGCGCGTGGTCATGCGGGCCTCGGTGCTCGCGACCGCGAGCCGGCGCGCTCGAGCACGCGCAGCAGCAGCGTCATGGCGAAGGAGACGGTGAAGACGCCGAGCAGGACGAGCGCCGCGGCGACGGCATCCTCGCGCGCGACCGCGACACCGGCGACGACGATCGTGGCGGCGAGCAGCCACATGCGGCCCATCATGGTCGCCACGTTCAGGCCGATCGCAGCACGGGGGCTCGTGCGGGAACGCGCGATCCGATCAACCTGGAGCATGACCAGCTTCTGAACCGTCCAGACGATCGCGGCCACCATCACGCCGAACTGGGGCGCGCCGAGCACGAGCAAGAGCGGCACCGTCAGCCACAGCAGCACGAGGTCGATGTAGCGCAGTGCCGTCATCTCACAGATCCGGGAAGCGGGCGCGCACCGCGGCGATGCCGGCGAAGAAGCCGACGAAGATCCCGAGCAGTAGCAGCGGGGCGAACGCGCCCACGAGCGTCCCTATCGCGCCGGCGATGGCGCCGCAGATGAGCAGCGCAGCCAGCAGCATGAACCCGGCCACCGCCCCGCGCGCGAGCGGCTGTTGCTCGGGCGCGGTGATCGGCGTGGGAAGCTTCTTGGGCATGGCTGGTCGCCTCCCGTACAGACGAAGAATCACGGGCCTGCGCGGCCCGCTCCAGGGTCTGTGGGCGGCGCGGCGGACAATAGCGAGTCGCGGAAGTTTGTAACCACCTTCTGAGGGGCGGCAAGCCGGCCGCCGAGCCCTGCCGTAGGGCACCGGGAGTTCGATTGGACGATTGACTGTTACCTCGCATTCTGGTGCGCGCTGAACGCTCCCGCGCCAGACTGTTACCC
The DNA here is from genome assembly GCA_030860005.1 of Actinomycetota bacterium. Taxonomy (GTDB): domain Bacteria; phylum Actinomycetota; class Thermoleophilia; order Solirubrobacterales; family Solirubrobacteraceae; genus CADCVQ01. The sequence goes on along the minus strand of JALZJA010000271.1, from coordinate 14,270 downwards.
GATGCACCACGATCCCCACCATCCCGATCACTCCCACGCTCCATCGGCCGCCGCCGACCGGCGCTGGCTGGGCGTCGCGCTTGCCCTGATCCTGGGCTTCATGTGCGTCGAGGTCGTGGCCGGCGTGCTCGCCGGATCGCTCGCGTTGCTCTCCGACGCGGCGCACATGCTCACCGACGCCGCGGCGATCGCACTGGCGCTCGTCGCGGCGCGACTGGCCGCACGCCCGGCGCGCGGGGCGTACACGTTCGGGCTCGGGCGCACGGAGATCCTCTCCGCCCAGGTCAACGGCGCGACGCTCTTCTTGCTCGCCGGCGTCGTCGCCGTCGAGGGGGTCCGGCGACTCGGCTCGCCGCCCGACGTCGAGGGCGCGGTCGTCGTCGTCGTGGGCGTCGTTGGCGCGCTCGCGAACGTGGGCGCGTTCTGGGCGCTGTCGCGCTCCGAACGCCGCTCGCTGAACGTCGAGGGCGCCCGCGCGCACGTGCTCGCCGACCTCTACGGCTCGTTCGCGGCCGTTGTCGCCGGGACCGTGATCGCGCTCGGAGGGCCGGCGCAAGCGGACGCTGTCGCGGCGCTTACGGTCGCCGCGGTCATGCTGCGCTCGGGCTGGTCGCTGCTGTTCTCGTCGACGCGCGTGTTGCTCGAGGGAGCGCCGCGGGGCATCGACCCCGACGACGTGGGAATGGCGCTCGCGTCGTCGGCGGGGATCGTCGAGGTCCACGACCTGCACGTCTGGGAGGTGACATCGGGGTTCGTGGCGCTCGCCGCGCACATCGTGGTCGCACCCGACGACGATTGCCATGGGCGACGCCGGGAGCTGCAGGAGCTCCTCCGCCAGCGCTTCGGCATCGAGCACACGACGCTCCAGGTGGATCACGCAGCGCGGCGGGGGCTCGTGCAGATCGAGCCGAGTGGGGCCTCGTCGTAAGCTGGACGGGGCGTGGCGGAGGGGTGTCGTTCAAAACGTCCACATGTTGGACGCTTTGCACACCACCCCCCGCGACCCGCCCGCACGGCCGGGCCAGCCACCATCGCTCGTTCCTTATCGATGCTGTTCTCGGGAGCCGCGGGGCAACAACTACAACGCCGACGCCCCAATGACCTCCTGCCACCAGGCGCGCTCCGCGTCCGTCGTCGCCGACCGCAGCCGCCGCCGCGCCTGCCACTGGATCTGCTCGCGGCTCCCGACCGACACGTGCGGGCCGGTCACCGCGTAGCGCCCGTCCTCCAGCGCGACCAGCGCGCCGGGCACGTCCCAGCGGGTCCCGAGCCGCTGGACGACCTCGAGCCCGAGCACCTCCACAGGCGAATCGGGATTGCCGTCGGCCGCGGTCCACGGCCGCGTCGTGAAGATCGGCGCGCCCGCCGTCGGCACGCGCGGGGGCCGCGGCTTGGGGCCGACCGGGCCCACGCGCCAGCGCTCGCGCGCCTCGTCGATCAGCGTGACGGCCTCCTGGCGCGCGACGATGTACAGACGGTCGCCCGCCTCGAGCCGCGTCGAGCCACGCGGCGGCAGCGCCTCGTCTGCGCGCACGAGGACGTTGACGAGCGCTTCGCGCGGGAGCCCCAGATCGCGCACGCGGACGCCGATCGCCGCATCGCCGGCGGCGATCGGGACCTCGACGACGTCGGCGCCGAGCTGGCGGATCGAACCGACCTCGACGAGCTGCGGGCGCAGCGCGGGCTCCTCTGTCGTCGCGCCGAGCCAGCGCGCGAGCGGCTCGAACGTCGTGCCCTGAAGCAGCGTCGACAGCAGCACCGCGAAGAACGCGATGTTGAAGAAGGTCAGGCTGCCGTGCACTCCCTCGATGATCGGAAACAACGCCAGCACGACCGGGACGGCGCCGCGCAGCCCCGCCCAGCCGAGCACGAGCCGGTCCGCCGCCCCCAGCGGCGCGAACGCGGTCGCGACCATGACCGCCAGCGGCCGCGCGACAAAGACGAGGACGAGTGCGAGGAGCGTGCCCTTGAGCGCGATGTCGACCAGGTCGGCCGGGAAGACGAGCAGTCCGAGCGTGAGGAACATCGCGAGCTGGGCGACCCACGCCATGCCGTCGTGGAACGCGGCCACGGTCTGACGTGCCGGAAGCTGCGCCGATCCCATGAGCAGCCCCGCGAGGTACACGGCGAGAAAGCCGGAGCCGTGCAGCACGTCGGCGGCGCCGTAGGCGACCGCCACGACGGCGAGCGACGCGACCGGGTACAGGCCGGAAGTCGCGAGATTGGCGCGGCGAAAGGCCTGTACCGCGAGCCAGCCGACGGCTGCGCCGATCAGCGCGCCGATCCCGAGCTCGAGCACGAACAGCCCGAGCATGTCGACGAAGCCGAAGTCGTCACGCTCGATCCACTCGATGAAGCCGAGCACGAGCAGCACGGCGACGGGGTCGTTCATTCCCGCCTCGCCCTCGAGCGTGCGCGCCAGCCGTCGCTTGAGCGTCGACCCGCGCAGCAGGGCGAATATCGCGGCACCGTCCGTCGCCGACACGATCGAGCCGACGAGCATGCCCTCGAGCAGCGACAGGTCCAGCAGCCACGTCGCGACGAGGCCGGTGATGAGCGCGGTCAGCAGCGTGCCGACGACCGCCAGGCTGATCGCCGACCCGAGCACCGGACGGATCTCGGGCAGGCCCGCCGCGAGGCCGCCCTCGAACAGAATCAGCGCGAGCGCGATGATCCCGATCGTGCGCGCCAGCTCGTAGTCTGAGAACTCGATCAGCCCGAGCCCGTCGGAGCCGAGCGCCATGCCGACGCCGAGGAAGAGCACGAGGCCGGGGATCCGAAGTCTTCCGGCGAGCAGCGAGGCGCCGAGCCCGAGCGCGAGCAGCCCGCCCGCCACCAGGATGAAGCTCCCCTCGGTTCCCATCAGGAGATCCTCTCCGCTAGAGCCAGCCCGCGCGGCGCAGCAAGCGGAACAGCACGAATCCGACGCTGAGGATCAGCCCCAGCGCGAACGGATATCCGAACTGCCAGCCCAGCTCCGGCATGTGCTCGAAGTTCATCCCGTAGATGCTCGCGATGAGCGTCGGCACGGCGATGACGGCCGCATAGCCGGAGATCTTCTTGACCACGTCGTTCTGCTGGACGGCGATGACGGCGAGGTTCGCCTGAAGGACGCCCGTCAGCAGCTCGCGCATCGTCACGACCTCCTCCTCGACGCGCTTGAGGTGGTCTTCGACATCGCGCAGGCGCTCGCGCAGCGGCGGCGACACGTCGGTGCGGTTGGTGGACTCGAGCTGGTCGAGCACGAGCAGCAGCGGATGGACTGCGCGGTAGAACTCGGCCAGCTCGCGGCGCAGGAAGTAGATCCGCCGCGTCTGGTCGCCTTCGCTGTCGAAGACCTCGACCTCGACCTCCTCGACGTCGTTCTCGATCCCCGCGGCCACCGGCTGGTAGTCGTCGACGATCTTGTCGAGCACCGCCCATACCGCGGCTGCCGGCCCCTCGCTCAGCAGCTCCGCACGCTGCTCCAGGCGCTCGCGCGCCGAGTGCAGCGCGCTCGCGCGCCCGTGGCGCACGACGACGAGGTAGTTCGGCCCGACGAACAGGTGCACCTCGCCGAACTCGACCTCCTCCGTGTCGTCGAGGTAGCAGGCCGTGTGCACCACGAGGAAGTAGCCGTGCCCGTAGTCTTCGAGCTTGGGGCGCTGGTGCGCATGCATCGCGTCCTCGACGGCGAGCTCGTGCAGGTTGAAGCGCTCGGCCACCTCCTGCAGCTCGTCGGGATCGGGATCGTGCAGGCCCAGCCAGACGAAGCCGCCCTCTTCGCAGCGCTCGGCGGCCTCGTCGAGCGTCAGCGCGCCCTCGTGCTGGCGACTGCCGTCCTGGTAGTGCGCGCAGTCGAGGATCATCCTGCCGTGCAGAGTAATCCGGCGTGGCGCCGCCGGGACGGATGACCCCTACTTGAGTCCGGAGCGCAGCACGCGCCGCAGCACCCAGAACGCGCCGCGCTCACGTCCGCCGTAGGTGATGAGCGCCGAGTCCCAGGTCGTGTTGGGCGGCCCTGCGTTCCAGTGGTAGATGTAGACGCGGTGAATGCGCCGGTTGCGCTTGACGAGGCGATCGAAGATGTAGCGCGTCACCCGCGCGGCATGACGCGCGCCCTCCGGGAAGTCGGTGGTGCTGTTGTTGGAGCGCCGGACGACGCCGCCGGTCTCCGTCAGCCACAGCTTGCCCCTGCGGCCGATCAGCCTGAGCAACTGGCGCAGGCGCTTGGTCTTGAAGCGGTTGGCCTCGACGTAGTTGTGCAGCCCCCAAAGCCTGGGCATGTAGCCGAGGTGGCGGCGAAAGGCCCGCATCCACGTGGCCATCGACGGCAGGTCGATCACCTCGGCGGCGAGGATCGTGCACGTCGGGCACTCGCGCCGCAACGCGCGGTAGTACGTCGCCACGAGCTTCGCGCGGTGGCAGACCTTCTCACCGCAGTGGTTGGTCTCGTTCCAGGTCGCGAACGTCGTCGCCCACGGGTAACGGGCGCGGAACGCGCGGAACTCCCGACGCATTTGCTTGGGCGAGGGCAGCGAGGAGCTCTTCGCGCGCGAGTGATTGAAGGTGATCAGCGGGTCGATCCCGCGGACGCGCGCACCCTGCATCCAGGCGTCCACTCCGGCGGTCTGCCTGGAATGCCGCAGCGCATCCCAGGACACGGCGAGTCGCGCATGCTTGATGCCGAGATCCGCGAAGCGCGGATCGGAGAACATGTCGTGCTTCTGGTCGGCGATGCCGATCTGGGGCAGCGTCGCGGCCGGCGCCGCAGCCGGCGGCGCGAAGCACGCGATGAATGCGAGCAGCCCGGTCGCGCGCGCAATGCAGGAGAACATGGTGGCGTTCAGCCTCCGGTGAGGACGGTGTCCTCGTTGCTGTACGCCGGCGCGCAGCAGCACAGCAACCGCAGCGGCTCCTCGCCCGTGTTCACGATCTGGTGGCGAGCGCCCGGCGGGATCACGATGCAGTCACCCGGTCGCACATCACGCTCCTCCTCGGCGAGACGCATGCGCCCGCTCCCCGCGGTGATGAGGTACAGCTCCTCCGTCACGCGATGGAAGTGCTCGGTCGTCGCGCCGCCCGCCGGCACGGTCGCCTCGGCGAGCGACTGGTTGGCCGCGGGCAGCGACACCGCGCCGGCCAGCTCGCGGATCGTGGAACCGTCGAGCGTCACGAACGCCTCGGCGTCGTCGAGATGGGAGACGTGCATCGGACCGAGGAACACCCTAGTGGCCCGTACGGATCGTGGCGCCAGCGCTACGAGCCGAGCCGTTCGAACTCCTCGGTCTCGCGCCGCACGGACTCGAACTCGCCGGTCTCCAGGCGCGCCGCGACGTCCTCGTCGATCTCCTCCTCGGTCGCGGCTGGCCTGACGCGGCGCAGGCGCAGCGCGTCCAGGCGCTTGAACTTCAAGATCTCGAGCACGTAGACGAGGTAGACCGACGCCGCGAGCACAAGCAGACCGAGCCCCGCCATGACGGCTGCCCAACCGATGTGCAGCGAGCCCCCGTTGTCGGAGTACGGCACGAAACGCAGCGCGAGCGCCAGGCCGGCGAGCGACAGCGTCCAGGCATACAGGTACGCCACGGTGCGCCGCGTCGAGAAGCCAATGCGATCGAGGCGATGGTGGAAGTGCTCGCGGTCGGCGGCATAGACCGGCCGGTGGTACTTCATGCGCTTGAGCACGACGAACGTCGTGTCGAGGAACGGCACGGCAAGCACGATGAGCGGGAAGATGAGCGCGAGCACCGCGTTCGTCTTCACCGAGCCGAGCACGGCGATGCAGCCGAGCAGCAACCCGAGCAGGTTCGAGCCGCAGTCGCCCATGTAGACCGACGCCGGGTGGAAGTTGTGGATGAGGAAGCCCAGAGCAGCGCCCGCGGTGAGCGCCGCGAGCACGCCGGCGCCGTTGCGACCGAGGTCGAAGGCGATGACCGCGAGCGTCGCGGCGCTCATCGCGCAGACGCCCGCCGCCAGCCCGTCGATGCCGTCCGACAGGTTGACCACGTTCATGATCGCGACGAGAAAGAGCACCGTCAGCGGCCCGCCGGCGCTCGCGAAGTCGACCGCGCCGAGGAACGGGACCGTGACGTTGTCGACCGTCAGGCCCGCCTGCACGGGGATCGCCGCCGCGGCGATCTGGCCGACGACCTTGACGAACGGATGCAGGTCGAAGCGATCGTCGACCGCCCCGACGAGCGCGATGAGCGCGGCGCCGGCGAGGATGCCGTTGAGCTCGTCGCTGCCGGGCAGCACGATCACGCCTGCGACCGTCCCGCCGGCGAAGATCGCCAGCCCGCCGAGCAGCGGCGTGCCACCGGGCGCCAGGCCGCGGCCGCGCGACGCGTCGATCGCTCCGAGGCGCCGGGCGATGCGCATCGTCGCCGGCGTGAGCACCGCCGTCAGGGCGAGGGCGATCGCAAACGCCGTCAGTGCGTCGAGCTCATCGAGCACGACTGCGACTGTAGCCGTCGCGCCGGTCCGCTAGGGCGACTGCGGCGGGTCTTCGATGAGCTCCACCCGGCGCGCGTGACGCCCGCCCTCGAACTCGCCGGCGATGAACGCGCGCACGATCTCGTCGGCCTGCGCTCCCTCGATCCGCTTTCCGGACATCGTCACGACGTTCACGTCGTTGTGTTCGCGCGCGAGCTGAGCCTCCTCGGCATCGTGGGCGTTGACGGCGCGGATGCCGGGAACCTTGTTGGCGACGATCGAGACGCCCACCCCGGAGCCGCACACGAACACGCCGCGCTCCGCCTCCCCGGCTGCGACGAGGCGCGCCGCCGGCCCGGCATAGCGCGGGTAATCGGTCGATTCATCGGTCTCGGGACCGACGTCGACGACCTCGTGGCCGTCGGCGGCAAGCAGCTCCTTGACGTGCTCCTTGAGGTCGAACCCTGCGTGGTCTGAGGCAACAGCGATGCGCATGAGCGTGAGGCTACCTGGGCTCGGCTTTGGGCAAACGCGTCATTCGCCGAGCACGCTCGCCAGCGCGGACCGCGACAGCGCGCCCTCGCGCAGCACCGACCATTCACGACCGGCCTCGTACGCGCGCAGATCCACGACCGTCGAGGGCGTTCCCGGCAGCACACCGCCGTCAAGGACGAGGTCCACCTCCGCACGCAGCCGCACATCGACCTCATGCACGGCGCGCGCCTCGAGCCCGCCCGCCCGGTTCGCGCTGGACTGCAGCAGCGGCCTGCCGATCGTCGCAAGCGCCTGCACCGAGGCCGTCAGCGCCGGAACCCGCAGCCCGAGCGTCTGCGGATCGGCCCCGCACGCGAGCGAAAAGCGCCGCTCCGGATTTGGCAGCAGGACCGTGAGCGCCCCGGGAAGCAGACGCTCGAGCGCCTCCCGCGTCCGCTGCCCGAGCCCGGGCAACGCGTCGAGTGCAGCACCGAGCGCGAAGAACAGGACCGCCGCCGGCTTGGCCGACGGACGCCCTTTCAGCGCGTACAGTCGTCCCACCGCACGCGTGGACTGCGGATCGCAGGCCAGCCCGTAGACGGTGTCGGCCGGAAAGACTGCCACACCCCCGTCGGCGATACAGCGATCGAGCGCCTCCGCGTCAGAGACATCAAGCGTCATCGCGTCCCCACCACCACGCGCTCCATGCCGGCCAGATCGCGCGACGCCCGAACCGAACCGAAGCCGGCCGCCGCCATCAGCGCACCCACGTGTGGCGCCTGTCTATCACCCACCTCGACGGCAAGCAGCCCCGCCCCCGCCGCGGCCGGCACGAGCCGCCGGATGACATCGAGCCCATCCTCGCCCGCAAACAGCGCCCGCGGCGGCTCATGCCGAGTGATCTCGGGAGCGAGCGTCGCGCGCGCTTGCTCCGCCACATACGGTGGGTTTGACAGGACCGCGTCGACCTCCCCCGCCCCCGTGAGCAGGTCGCCCTCCACGAAGGCCACCTCGAGCTCGAGGCGCTCCGCGTTGCAGCGCGCCACCTCGAGCGCATCGGCGCTGATGTCGGTCCCGACGACATCGAGGTCCGGCCGCTCGTGCTTGAGCGCGAGCGCAACCGCGCCGCTGCCGGTCCCGACATCGGCCACCCGCGCGCCGGCCGGCAACGTAAGGCCGACCTCGACGAGCAGCTCGGTCTCGGGCCGCGGCACGAGCACGCGCCCATCCACGTGCAGCTCGATGTGGCGAAAGCCCCGCCGCCCGAGGATGTAGGCGACGGGCTCGCGCCCCGCCGACCGGCGACGCACCGCATCCTGAAACGCCCGCACGGCCGGGCCGGACACCTCGCGTCCCGGATCACTGAAGAGCGCAGCGCGTTCGACGCCAAGCGCGTCGGCGAGCAGCAGCTCGGCGTCGAGTCGCGGGCTATCCGAGCCCGCCGCCCCAATGGCGATGACCGCGGAGTCCAGCGCGTCGCGCACCGGCACGCCGCCGAACGCCATCAGGCGGTCGCCTGGAGCTCCAGCCCGCGCCGCTTCTCGTCGGCCTGGAGCGCCGCGGTGAACTCGTCCAGCGCGCCGGCGAGGACGTCGTCGAGGTTGTGCGCGGTGAGCTTGATCCGGTGGTCGGTGACGCGCCGCTCGCCGAAGTTGTAGGTCCGGATCTTCTCCGCGCGCTCGCCGGTCCCGACCTGTGAGCGGCGGTCGGCTGCAAGCTCGGCCTGCTGCTCGGCGTGCGCCTGCTCGTACAGCCGCGCGCGCAGGACGCGCATCGCGCGCTCGCGGTTTTGCAGCTGCGACTTCTCGTCTTGCATCGAGACGACGATGCCGGTCGGGTGGTGCGTGATCCGCACCGCCGAGTCCGTCGTGTTCACGGACTGTCCGCCGGGACCCGACGAGCGATAGACGTCGATCTGAAGGTCGTTGTGATCGATCTGGACGTCGACGTCCTCGGCCTCGGGCAGCACCGCGACGGTCGCCGTCGACGTGTGTATCCGTCCCTGCGACTCCGTCGCCGGCACGCGTTGCACGCGGTGCGTGCCGCCCTCGAACTTGAAGATCGAGTAGGCGCTGTCGCCCTTGATCGCGAACGTGTAGGCGCCGTCGGCGAGCTGCAGCGGCTCGATCTGAAACCCGAGCGCCTCGGCGTACTTCGTCAGCATCCGGAAGACGTCGGCCGCCCACAGCCCGGCCTCGTCTCCCCCGGCGCCGGCGCGGATCTCGACGATGACGTTCTTGTCGTCGTTGGGATCGCGCTCGACCATCGCCAGTCGGATCTCCTCCTCGAGCCGCTCGATCTCCGCGCGCGCGGCGGCCAGCATCTCGCGCGCCTCATCGGGATCTTCGCCGGCGTCAAGCGTCTCGCGTGCGAAGGACTCGTCGTCGACCGCGCGCCGCCACGCCTCGGCGAGCTTCGCGGCCGGCTCGAGCTGGCGGAAGGCGCGACCGGCCGCCGCTGCGCGGTGGCGGTCGGCGAAGACGTCCGGATCGGACATCGCTCTCTGGGCGTCTGCGAAACGCGCCTCGATCTGCTGCACGAGTTGTTCGAGCACGCTGCGAGGTTAGACCAGGTGACCGCCTGTCTCGCTGGCCTCCGCGCGTCAGCCCTTGCGGATCCCGTCGTTGCCGTCGGGCTCCATGAGGAAGATCTCGACGGCGACGTCGGGGTCATGCAGGTTGTCGCTCAGGAACGCCTCGACGGTGCGCCCCGTCAGCGTCTGCACCGCGGCGATGAGCTCGCTGCGCATCGTGTCCTGAAAGGCGCGGCGCATCGCGAGCACCTCGAGCGCCTGGCCGTGACTGGCGAGCGTGCGCTCGGCCTTGGTGAGGCTGTCGCGCAGCGTCACGACGATCGTGTCGGGTCCGATGGTCGTGCGTGCCTTCGTCGGTCCGCGACCCGTGTACTCGTGCAGCAGTCCTACGACGGCATTTGAGATCGCTGCTGACATCGACCGGACAGGCGCACCATCCAGTGCGACAGGAGAATTTGCGTCGGGCATCACGCCCGCTCCGCTCTCGCCCCCCTCGCATCGGACGCGGCTTGCAAGCGAGGAAGACGGACAAGACCCGCGAGCCGACGGTGCTACGTCAGCCATCCTACCGCACCCATTTGACTTTGTAATGGCCGTCACATAGGGTCGACGCGCTCTTGGGAGTTCGAGCACGGCTCCCACAGGTGGCTATCGCGGTGAGACGGCGGCCGGCACCACGCCCTTTCAGGGACGGGCCGCGGCGGACCATCGCACACCAGGGTGTGCGATCGGAGCTTCGATGGCCTTTCTCAACTGCGGGCGCTGCGGCCTTGTGATCAAGGTCCACGCCCGCGTTCTCGAGGGTCGATAACTGTCCGCGCTGCCTGGCGCGCAGCGCCACCGCCATGCCGATGGTGCTCAGCACGAGCGGCGTCACACAGGCGGCCGGCTGGGGCCTGGATGCTCCACGCGAGAACCGCGAGGGCTCGGCGACCGATGAGCGTGATGTCTGAACGCGCGGCGGTGCAGTCGGCGCGCTCACGTCGGCATTGGGTCATCGCAGAGCTCGATGCCCGGGGTGCGATCGACCGGCACGCGACGATGTGCCTCGAGCACACCATCGATGGCGTGCTGGCAAGCGACGCCCGGGCGATCGTCGTCGACCTACGTGACCTGACCTCGATCGACGCGGAGAGCCTGGCGCTGTTCGTGGAGGCCCGTGCCGACTGTCACGCGCACGACGTTGAGCTGGAACTGCTCATTTCCGGTCACGCGAGCCACCATGCGATCGCCGACGCCATCGATTCAGCCGGACTCCTCGACCAGCTTCACTTCACCCCGGAGCTTCGCCTCGTAGCCCGGTCACGACCGCACCTGATGCACGACCCCCCGCCGACCGGTCGCGGAGCACGTCTTCGAGTCGCCGCAGGGCGCTTGTCGCCAATGCGGTTGCGACGTCGGGGATCGCCTGAGCTGCGCCGCCAGCGGCGCGCTGCACGCGCACGCCGCGCCGGCTGACGCGCCCGACACGCTCAAGGATACCTCGAGAAGGTCCGATGACCAGAAACATGGAGTCACATCGGAGCATCGGCCCAACCGAGAGCAGCGAGCCGGCTCACCACCCGGACCTCGATGCTCACGCAACCGCCGCCCTGGACCGTCTCACGCGGTGGGCCGCGAAGGCGCTGCGAGCGCCCGCGGCGCTGATCTGCCTCGTCGACGGCGACCGCCAGGAGGTCGCGAGCTGCACACGTCACGACGAACCGTTCAGCTCCAACGACGGGCAGCTCCTGGCCGAGCTCGGACGCTTCGCCTCCGGCGACGAGGTCGTGCGCAGCGGCGGGCCGCGCGTCATCGACGACGCGCGCCGCGAGGGCACGGTCTCCGAGATCGGCGGTCGGACGATCGTCTCCTACATCAACGTCCCGCTGCTGAGCGCGGACGGCCAGGATCGCGGCAGCTTCTGCGTTCTCGACACGCTTCCCCGTCACTGGACGATCGAGGACATCGAGCTCGTCACGGAGCTCGCCACGTCAGCGCTCACCGAGATGGACCTGCGCGCCGCGCGGGCGGATGCCGAGCGCGAGAAGCGCTGGACGGAAGGCCAGCAGGCCGTGCTGGAGCTCATCGCCGCGCGTGCCCCGCTGCAGCAGACGCTCAGCGAGTTGCTGCTCGCAGCCGAGGCCCACGCGCCCGGAATGCTCACGTCGATCCTCCTGCGCGAGCCCGTGCGCGGCGGGCCGGACCGGCTGCGCCATATCGCCAGTCCGAACCTTCCGCGTAGCCACGCCACCGCCATCGACGGGCTCACCACCCCGATCCGCTCCAGTCGCGGCCCGATCCTCGGCTGCTTTGAGATGTACTACACCGAGCGCCGCCAGCCGCATCCTGACGACCAGCTCATCATCGACCGGTCCACGCATCTCGCGCGGCTTGCGATCGAGCAGGCGGAGAGCGCGCAGGCACTGCGCCAGAACGTCAAGCGCGCTCGGACGCTGGCGCGCGAGCAGACCGCGGTGCAGCGGGTCGCCACGAGCGTTGCGGCGGGGAACGCACCCGAGGTCATCTTCGCGCTCGTCGCCGAGCAGGTCGCCCGGCTGCTGAAGGCCGACTGCGGCTACGTGCTGCGCTTCGAGGACGACCTGCAGTACCGCAACCTCGCCTCGTGGACGCGCAATCCGCAGCGCGCGATCCCGACTGACGCCGTCGAGACGCATCTTCCGGAGGGGGTGTTCTCGCAGCTGCGCATGACGGGCGGCATCAGCCGCCTGACCCTCGGGCCCGATGAAGATCCGCTGCGCTTCAGGCACCGGATCGCGGCGGCGGTCCGGGTTGACGGCAGCACGTGGGGCGTCGTCATCGCACTGCGCGACGGGCGGCGAGAGTTCCCGCGCGACGACGAGAAGCGCATCGCTCGCTTCGCGCAGCTCGCGAGCGTTGCCGTCGTCAACGCGGAGGTCCACGAGCGGCTCGCCGCCCAGGCGCTGACGGACCCGCTCACGGAGCTCGCCAACCGCCGCGCGTTCGACAAGCGCCTCGAGGAGGAGACCGAGCGCGCGCACCGCCACACGCGCGCGCTGTCGGTGGTGCTCGTCGACGTCGACCGCTTCAAGACGATCAATGACCGCTTCGGTCACGCGAGCGGTGACAAGGTGCTCGTCAACCTCGCCGACAAGCTGCGGTCGGCCAAGCGGACGGGAGATCTGCTCGCACGCATCGGCGGTGACGAGATGGCGCTGATCCTCCCCGATTGCAGGCCGGAGAAGGCGACGCACGTGGCGCGGCGCATGCTCGCGTCGGTCGCCGGCGGGTCGATGGCGCAGCGCCACGGCGTGACGCTGTCGGCGGGGGTCGCCGGGCTCACCGTGGGCCAGACCGCGGACGACCTGCTGCGTTGCGCCGATCAGGCGCTCTACCGCGCCAAGGACGATGGGCGAAACCAGGTCGTCAGCTACGAGGAGCACGTGGCCGACGTCTCGTCGCCCATGCGCCTCAGCGCCTGAAAAGCGGTTCGGCCGACCACCCGGCCCCTTCGGGCGCGGGCGGTGCCCGTCGCCGGGAGGTCGCCGCTTGGGGCGACCGGACGGCGAAGCGCCTTAGGCCACGACCTCCATGCCGATGCGGTCTTCCTCGCTGGCCTGGTCGGGCTGCTCGATGGCGAGCACCGCGTTGAGCGCCGCGATCGCGACGGCGAGCTGAGAGAAGTCGGGCTCGCGGGTCGTGAGCAGCTGCAGCTTGAGGCCGGGCAGCATGAGCACCCGCACCCAGCGTTTGGAGCGGTTGCGGCCGAACCACTTGATGACCTCGAACGCGAGACCTGCGACGAGCGGGATCCCGACGATCCGCGAGGCGAAGAGGATGTACCACGCGGGCGTCCCGAGCGGCGCGAAGACGACGATCGCCACGATCATGACGATGAGCAGGAAGCTCGTGCCGCAGCGCGGATGAAGGCGGCTGAACTTCTGCGCGTTGGACGGCGTCAGGTCGAAGCCCGCCTCGTAGCACGAGATCACCTTGTGCTCGGCGCCGTGGTACTCGAAGACGCGCTGCAGGTCCTTTATCCGTGAGATGGCCCATAGGTAGCCGAGGAAGATCGTGATGCGGATGAGCTTCTCGACGATGACGAAGACGACCGAGTTGGGCAGGGAGTCCTTGAACAGGCTCGTCAGGCCGACCGGCAGCAGGAAGAACAGCCCGACCGCGAGCGCCAGCGCGAGCACGACGGTGCCGGTCCATGTGCCGCCGGAGATCGGCGCCTCGTCCTCGGGCAGCTGCGCGTTGGCGGAGATGTTCAGCGCCTTGAAGCCGATCTTCAGCGACTCGACGAGCGCGACGACGCCGCGGATGATCGGCAGGCGCAGCCACCTGTGGCGCTTGAGCGCCGACACGAGCGGGAAGCTCTGGACCTCGATCCCGCCGAGCGCGGCCTCGTTGGGATCGAGCGCGCGGCCGCCCGCGCGCTGCTCGTCGGCCGGGATGCGGACGGCGACGGCCCACGTCGAGACGCCGCGCATCATCACGCCCTCGAGCACGGCCTGACCGCCCACGGGAGCGTCCTTGCTCGCGACGAGGGAACCCGCCGGCATTCCGGCCGTCGGCAGCCGCTCAGGTTCTCCAGCGGCCGCCACCGGGCTCAGCTCCCGTCGTTACTTCTGGGCCTGGCGCTTTGCGGCGCGGCGCTTGAAGCGGTCGACGCGACCGCCGGTATCGACGAGCTTCTGGCGCCCTGTGTAGAAGGGGTGGCAGTTCGAGCAGATCTCGACATGGATCTCGGGCTGCGTGGAGCGGGTCTCGAACTCGTTGCCGCACGTGCAGCGGACGTGGGCCTGAACGTACTCGGGATGGATATCGGTCTTCATGATCGGACCAGTCTATCGACGCCTCAGCGCCGGAAACGTAGGCCGGTTGG
>JALZJA010000219.1 GCA_030860005.1 Actinomycetota bacterium | reverse complement strand
CGTACGCCGCGGACGAGAAGCGCGTCGGCAACCTCGCAGCAGACCGGGCGGTCGAGCTCGCCAAGCCGGAGGAGCGAAAGGCGCTCCGCGCGGCCCTCGACGCGGCGAAGACGACGGGCGCACAGGGTCAGCAGGGCCAGCAGGGCCAGCAGCCGCAGCAGCCCCAGCCGAGCGGCTAGGATCACCGACCTCGCCCCTGTAGCTCAACTGGCAGAGCAGCGGACTCTTAATCCGAAGGTTCCAGGTTCGATTCCTGGCGGGGGCATCGGCTGTTTCAGAGCGCGGCAACCGGCGGCGGCGGATTCCTGGCGATGTGAACCGCTCCTACTCCGGAGCCAGCGCCCACAGCGCCAGCGAGTAGCGACAGCCGTCGAGCACCGGCGTGACGCCGTGCGTCATCGGAGAGGGAAACGCGATCAGCAAACCGGGCTCGCTGCGCACGGACACGATGTGCTCGGCCCGGGCCGCGTCCTCGGGGGTGCAGCCCGGGTAGAAGTGCAGCTCGCCGCCCTCGAAGTCGCGCGCGCCTTCGTTCAGCGCGACCACCAGCGAGATGCGGCGCCGGCGGACCTCGGGCGGTCCGTCGTCATCGTCCCCGCCGTCGGAGTGCGCGGCGAAGTGGTCACCTCGGCCGTAGATGAGCGCCGTGACTCCGCTCAGGTGGGAGACCTGGCACACGAAGCGCCGCTCGAGCTCGATCACGACGCCCCACAGCCGGTCCTGCACGCGTAACTCGGTGTCGGGCGTCAGCGTCGCGACGGCGCCGAGGCGGCTGTCCGGATGAACGCCGAAGTCGTTGCCGATCCAGACCTGTGCCTGTTCGGGAGCGCCGGCGTCGACCTCCGCGATCAGCTCGCGGCACTCGTCGCGGGAGAGGAAGCCCGGGATGCACGTCGGCATGGCGGACATCGTGGCCGGTCCGTCGTCTCGCATGGGCGGCCAGGGTACCCGGCCCTGTGCGTCGCCGCACAGCTTCGCCGCACACGCGTCTGCGCACACGCGGCGGCACGTCGCCTACCGCGCTCCAGTGAGCGCGGCTCCGGCGTGCCCGCCGCTCTCCAGGCGGAAGCTGCGCGATGGGTCTACGGCGAGCGTCGCCTCGAACGTCCCGTCCTCACGGGTTCGCCGACGCAGCAGCGTGCGCCAGGAACCGTCGGGCTCGCGGACGCTGACGCGCGCGTCGCGGCGCCCGGAGCCGCGACGGACGAGGCCCCAGAGCGCGACCTTCCGGGCTCCCGCCCGGCGGGCGACGAGCGCGAGCGGGAAGCTCCGGTGCGCGGGCTTGGCGCTCCCGTCGATGAAGCGCAGGCCGGACTGGTAGTCGCGCCAGCGCGAGCGCGCGTCGGCTCCCGGGCGCTGCGGCAGATCGCGCACGAGGAACTGCGCGACGCTGCGGACCGACCGATGCGCGCGTGCGATCCGCTCGCCCTCGGCCAGCCAGCGCGCCTGGTCGGCGAGGCTCACCTGCCACGTCGGGTCGGGCGGGTTGGTCTGATAGCCGGACTCGGTGAGGTACAGCGCGAGCGGGCTGCGCGTGCGGCCGGCGTCTTCCAGCCGCGACAGCAGCGCGATCAGCCGCGGCAGGTCGCCCATGCGCACGTTCGTGGCCTGCGGGTCCGGGGCCCACGGAGGCAGGTCGAGCGAGTAGGGATGGTGCGACCAGCCGTCGCCCGGCAGCGGCTCGAACGAGCGGCACTCCGCGCGACGCAGCGACTCGAGCCGCTCGTCGACGCACGCCATCTCGCGCAGGAAGGTCAGCGGCGCCATTCGATCGTCGGCCTCGTCGGCGCGCTGCACGCCCACCGACGACGTTGCGCCGATCAGGACGAGCGCGTCCGGCGCCGCCGCTTCGATGCGCGGCACGGCGGCCCGCACCATCGCGCGGTAGCGGTGCGGCGACGCGGGCTGCCACCCGCCTGCGGATCGCTCCCACTGCGGCAGCAGGAAGGCGGGGTGGTTGGGCTCGTTCCAGACCGTGAATGCGACCGCTCGCGGGTAGCGCCGCGCCACCGCCTCGGCGAAGTCGGCAAAGGCGCCAACCACGACCGAGTCGCGCTCCACTCCGGAGCGCCCGCCGGGGCGCTCGACGGCCCAGCGCGGCGCCCAGAAGGCAATGTCGATCGCGACCCGCAGCCCGCGTGCGCGGGCGAGCGCCATGACACGGTCGAGCTTGCTCCAGGCGCGCGGCGGATAGGCGGCGGGATCGCGCGCGTCGAAGTCGGGGCGCCGGCGGCCGCCCGGCGCGGGCGCGATGACCGACCAGCCCGCGGTCACCCGCACCCAGTCGACCCCGAGGGCTCGCAGGTCGTCGATCGTGGCCGCGATCCGCTGCCGGGCTCGGTGCAGCAGCTCGGCGTCGTCCTGGACGATCGTTGCGACCCGCGGTGCGGCAGGCGCGGGGGAGCGGTCGTCGCCGCAACCGGTCGCCGCAAAGGCGAGCGTCAGCGCGGTGAGGAGCGCTCCGGCGGCGCGCACGCGTGCAGGCTAGCCGTGCCGGTACGAATCGCGCCACGCGCTTCCAATACGCTGCGCGGCGTTCATGAAGCTCGTGACGATCCCTGTGAGCCACTTCAGCGAGAAGGCCCGCTGGGGGCTTGACCGCTCGGGCCTGACCTACACCGAGCAGCCCTATGCGCCGGTGCTGCACCGCGCGGCCGTCATGCCGCGGGGGTCGAAGACGGTGCCGGTCCTCGTCCTCGGGCGCAGGCAGGCCGTCGTCGGCTCGAGCGCCATCCTCGAGCACTGCGATCGCCACGGCGACGGCACGCCGCTGTTCGGCGAGGACGTCGCCGTGCGCGCCGAGGTGGAAGCGCTCGTGGCCCGCTTCGACAAGCGGCTCGGTTCGCCCGTGCGAAAGTGGCTGTACTCCTGGGCACTCGAGGATCGCCGCCGCTTGACGCTCTATACGACGCTCGGCCTGCCTGCCGGCCAGCGCCGGGTGGTGACGACGATGATGCCCGCCATCGAGCGCGTCTTGCGGATGGCGTTGGGAGTCACGCCACAGACGCACGCGGAGTGCGCCGGGCGGATCGATGCCGAGCTCGAGTTCGTCTCCGACCTGCTCGGCGACGGCCGCCGCTTCCTGGTCGGCGATCGCTTCACGGCCGCCGACCTGACGTTCGCGGCTCTCGCGGGCTCCGTCGTCTCGGCGCCGGGCTATGGCGGACGCCACGTGACGCTGCCCGATGATCCCCCCGAGCTCGCCCCGGAGATCGCGGCCTGGCAGGCGACTGCGGCCGGCCGCTTCGCACATACCATCTACCGCGAGCGGCGGTGAGCGATGCCTCCGGCGGTCCTCGACGGCGTGCTCATGGACGCGGCGCAGGCGCAGATCCCGGTCGTGGACGAGGGACTGCTGCGCGGCGACGGCGTCTTCGAGGTGATCGCGCTCTACGGCGGGCGGCCGTTCGGACTCGACGAGCACCTCGCGCGGATGGGGCGCAGCGCCGACGGCCTGCGCCTGCCGATCGACCTCGACGCGGTGCGTGACGACATCGCGACGATCCTCGAAGCCGCCGGAACCGTAGACGACGCCCTGCGCGTGCTCGTCACCCGCGGCGGGCGCCGGATCGCGCTCATCGAGCCGCGCAAGAAGCGGCCCGCGACATTGCGTCTGGCCACGGTCACGTACTCGCCGACGCGCATCCTGGACGGGATCAAGTCGCTCTCCTACGGCGCGAACATGCTCGCCACGCGGCTGGCACAGGAGCGCGGCGCCGACGAGGCGCTGCTCGTCACGCCGCACGGTCGCGTGCTGGAGGGCCCTACGCTGTCGTTCTTCTACGTCCTGGACGGCGCGCTCTACACGCCGCCGCTGTCGGACCGGATCCTCGATTCGATCACGCGCCGGATGCTGTTCGAGGTCGTCGAGGTGAGCGAGCGCGTGACGACGCGCGACGACCTCGGCGCGATCTCGGAGGCGTTCCTGTCCTCCTCGACGCACGAGGTCCAGCCGGTCAGCGCGATCGACGACATCGTCATCGTGGCGGCGCCGGGCCCGGTCTCGACCGATGCCGCCGAGCGGGCTCGCCGGCACATCGACGCGACGCTCGCGCGGTGAAGATCGCGACGGTGATCGGCAACCGGCCGCAGTTCGTCAAGGCGGCCGCGGTCTCACCGCTGCTTCGCTGCGTGCACGAGGAGCTGCTCGTGCACACCGGCCAGCACTACGACGACGAGCTGACGACGATCTTCGTCGAAGAGCTCGGCGTCCCGCGTCCGGAGATCGAGCTGGGGCTCGGCGGCGGCACGAACAGCGAGCAGACGGCGCGGATGCTCGCCGCGCTCGCCGAGCTGCTGAGCGATCGACGCCCCGACGCCGTGCTCGTCTACGGCGACACGAACTCGACGCTCGCGGGTGCGCTGGCCGCCGCCCAGGCGCTCATCCCGGTCGCCCACGTCGAGGCCGGCATGCGCTCGTTCGATCGCACGATGCCCGAGGAGCTCAACCGCGTGCTGACCGATCACCTCGCGGCCCTGCTGCTCGCGCCGTCCGAGGTCGCGGTTGCGAACCTCGAGCGCGAGGGCGTCGCCGGCGCGGTGGATCTCACCGGCGATGTCATGGTCGACGTGGCGCGGATCATGGCTCCCCGCGCGGGCGAGGATGACGCGCCGCTGCGCGCGGCGGGAGTGCAACCGGACGGATACCTGCTCGCCACCGCGCACCGGGCCGCCAACGTCGACGATCCCAGTCACCTCGAGCGGCTCGTCGAGCTGCTGCTCGGCTTCGAGCAGCCCGTCGTGGTGCCGCTGCATCCGCGCACACGCGCGCGCCTGGAGGAGGCCGGGCTGATGCAGCGACTCGACGCCGGTACCGTCCTGCTGGCGCCGCTCGGCTACCTGGCCTTCACCGCGCTGCTCACGCGCGCCCGCGCCGTCCTGACCGACTCGGGCGGCGTCCAGAAGGAGGCGTATCTCGCGGGCGTGCCCTGCATCACGCTGCGCGACCGGACCGAGTGGGTGGAGACCGTTGAGCACGGCTGGAACACGCTCGTCGACCTCGACGCCGGCGCCGCGCGCGCCGCGCTCCAGCGGCCGGTGCCCGACGAGCGGCCCGAGCTGTATGGCGACGGCCACGCGGGCGAGCGCGTCGTGGGGGCCGTGGATCGATGGTTGCGTAGTCTGTCGCGCTCATGAGCGTCGCCAGCGCCCCCAATCTCGTCCTCAGCCCGACCGCCTCGGTCGGCAGCGACGTGCGCTTCGGCGCGAACGTCGTCGTCCACGACGGCGTCGTCATCGGCGACGGCTGCGCGATCCTCGATGGCGCCGTGCTGGGCAAGACGCCGAGCCTGGCGCGGCGCTCGGCGGCGCCGCGTGGTGAGCTCGAGCCGCTGGTCATCGAGCCCGGGGTGACGATCTGCACGCACGCGATCGTGTTCGCGGGCTCCACCATCGGCGCGGGCACGATCATCGGCGACCAGGCGTTCGTGCGCGAGCGCACGACGATCGGCCCCGAGACGGTGATCGGTCGCGCATCCGGCGTCGACAACAACGTGACCGTCGGCGCGCGCGTGCGGGTCCAGTCGCAGGCCTACCTGACGGGCTATAGCGTGATAGAGGACGACGTCTTCCTCGGGCCCTGCGCGATGACGACGAACGACGATGCGATGGGACGCCACCCGAGGGACTTCGACCTTCAGGGCGCGACGCTGCGCCGCGCATGCCGTGTCGGCGGCGGGGCGGTCCTGCTGCCGGGCGTAGAGATCGGGGAGGAGGCGTTCGTCGCAGCCGGCGCGGTCGTGACGAGCGACGTTCCGGCGCGCAAGGTCGTCATGGGGGTGCCGGCGCGGGTGGTGCGCGACGTACCCGGCGAAGATCTCATCGAGATGTGGACCTGAGCCGGTCGCTCCCCCGCAGAGCGCGGTTTCGCCGGCCAAGCCCACGCCCCTCGGGCGTCGGGCGGGTGCCCGCCGCCGGAACCGGGGTCCTCCCGGCGATGGTACGCGCCTGGGCGCTCGAGCTGCCCTGGGCACGGCGGCGACGGCTGCGCGCCGAGCGTGGCACCGTGGCGCTCGGGATCGTCGCCTTCGGCTTGACGGCGACGGTGCTCGGCGCCGAGCTCGTGCGAGTGTGGCGCGGGCGCGCGGAGCTGCTGGCCGAGCTCGACGTCGCCGACTCGGCCGAGGCGGTGGTGCGCGACACCGTCGCGGCGGCGGTCATCGGCTACGAGCACAGCCCGGTGCGCGAGCGTGCGCTGCTGAACCTGCTCAGCTCGTTCTCGGCGACGTTCGCGGCGGCGCGGTTGTCGACGTACCTCATCCGCCACCGTGGCGGCCGAGCCGGCCCGCTGCGCGACCTGCTCGTCGGCGAACGGCACATCCATCACTTCGTGCCAGGGATCGTGCTGGCGTTTCTCGCCGGCGGCGCATCGGTCATCTCGCGCAACGAGGAGCTCGACCCGCTGCTGGCGCTGCCGTTCGGCGCCGGCGTCGCGCTGACGCTCGACGAGTCCGCGCTGCTGCTTCAGCTCGACGACGTCTACTGGAGCGAGGAGGGGATCGTCAGCGTGCAGATCACGCTGGCGGCGCTGGCGCTGCTATCGGCCGCGGCGCTTGCGGCGCGGGTCCTGCGCCGCGGCGAGCGGCGCGTGCTTGCGCTTGCGCCACCTGATTTCGCCGACCGGTCGCCGGAACCGGCGACCTCCCGGCGACGTTACTAGGCCACCGCAGCCAGCTGCGGAGCGTCCTGCATCCAGATGACCTGATCGCGGCCCGGGCCGACGCCGACGAGCACGACGGGGACCTGGACCTGCTCGGCGATGAACTCCAGGTATGCGCGCGCCGCCGCCGGCAGCTCGGCCGGGCTGCGGCACTCCGTGATGTCCTCCTTCCAGCCCGCCAGCTCGATGTACTCGCCGCGCGCATGGTGCAGGACCGACTGGTGGTAGGGAAAGCTGTGAAACTCGGCGCCGTCGGGGCCGCTGTAGGTCATGCAGACCTTGATCTTGTGAAAGCCCGAGAGCACGTCGAGCTTCGTGATCGCCAGCGAGGTCAGGCCGTTGATGCGCGACGCGTAGCGCAGCGCTGGGATGTCGAGCCAGCCGGTGCGCCGGGCACGACCGGTGGTCGTGCCGAACTCGCGGCCGCGGTTGCGGATCTCCTCGCCGACCTCGTCGTGGAGCTCGGTCGGGAACGGCCCCGACCCGACGCGGGTCGCGTAGGCCTTCGCGATGCCCCAGACCTCGTTGATGTCCTTCGGGCCGACGCCCGCGCCGACGCATGCGGCGCCCGCGATCGGGTTGGAGGAGGTCACGAACGGATAGGTCCCGTGGTCGATGTCCAGCAGCGCTCCCTGGGCGCCCTCGAAGAGGACGAGCTTGCCGGCGTCCAGCGCGTCCCACACGATCCGCGCGGTGTCCGCGATGTGGCGCTCGAGGCGGTGGCCGTAGGTCAGGTAGTCCTCGGTCATCGATTGCAGGTCCAGCGACGGGTCCCTGGTGTACGGGCGCAGGCTCAGGCGCTTGGGGTCGATCGCGGCCGTGATCTTCTTCTTGAGGATCTTCTCGTCGAGCAGGTCCTGCATGCGGATGCCCAGACGGGCGGCCTTGTCGGCGTAGGCGGGACCGATGCCGCGACGGGTCGTGCCGATCTGCAGCTTGCCGAGCTTCGTCTCGCCGGCCGTGTCGAGCAGCATGTGGTAGGGCATGATCAGGTGCGCGTTGGCGCTGATGCGCAGGCCGCTCGTGTCGATGCCGCGTGCCTTGAGGCCGTCGAGCTCGTCCGTCAGCACGCGCGGATCGACGACGACGCCGTTGCCGATGATGCAGCGCTTGCCCGGGTAGAGGATCCCGGACGGTATGAGGTGGAACTTGAACACCTCGCGGTCGCGCATGATCGTGTGACCGGCATTGTTGCCGCCCTGAAAGCGCACGACCGCGTCGGCCTGCTCTGCGAGCAGGTCCACGATCTTCCCCTTGCCTTCGTCACCCCACTGGGCGCCGACGATGCAGATTCCGGGCATTCGTCGGCAGAGTCTAGGCGGGCGGTGCGTCAGGCCGACCGGACGTCGTGTCGCTGCTGGCGTGCGTCGGACCCGTACAGCGGCAGCACCTCGCACATCTCCTCCAGCCGCGAGACCGTGCGCTCGTTGATCTGCTCGGCGAGCGCGCCACGTTCGAGGTTCGTCGTGACGACGATCGAGCGCTCGTCCTCGTAGCGCGCGTTGACGATCGCGTAGAGCTGCTCGAGCACCCACGGGCTCGTCTTCTCGGCGCCGACATCGTCGATGTGCAGCAGGTCGACCTCGGTCAGGCGGTCGAGCAGGTCGACGTACGAGCCCGAGTGATCGTCGTCGAACGTCGTGCGGATCTCCGCCAGCAGTCGCGGCAGCGAGTAGATCGCGACGCTGCGCCCGGCGTCGAGTGCGTGGCGCGAGACGAGCATCGCGAGCGTCGTCTTGCCGGTCCCGACCGAGCCGAAGAACCACAGCCCCCGGCCGGCGTCGAGCCGCTCGTCGATGTGGCTGGCGTAGCGGCGCACGGCCGTGACGATCGGCGCCGCGATCTCCGTCACCGGTGGGCGGTCGAAGGAGACGCCGCGGTAGCGGCGCGGGATCACGCCGCTGAGCGTCCGCGAGCGCGCCTGGCTGACGCGCTGGGCGCGGCAGCGGCAGTCGGTCGCGCTGTTCGAGTCGTCGTCGATCACGAAGCCGCTGCCGTCGCAGATGTGCAACGGGCAGGAGTCGTCGGCCGTGCGGATGTCCTTGGCCTGTGTCCGGGCGCGCGTCATGGAGGTGCTGCCCCAGCCTAGGACACGCCGCGGCTGCGAAGAACGGAGCTGTCGCGTTGTGGGCGCAATGTGCGAGAGAAGGGTTTCGCGGTCCGGCGACGTTACCTACGAGCCGCCGATGCGGCAGGCGGCGCTGGCCCGGGTCTCCAGGCGCTTGGCTTCCCTGAGCATGGCCCTCGCGTCGTTCAGCGCGTCGTTGTTCGACGGGCCGAGCTTGCGGATCTTGCGCCGGGCGGAGCGGATCGCGCGGCTCACCGCTGCCTGCGTCGGCGCATCCTCGGGCAGGTACCTCGGGTCGTCGGACCGCAGCGTCTCGTAGTCGTCGACCAGCTTGCCGATGGCATCGCTGACTGCGGCGGTGCCAGTGTCCGCGCGGCTGTGATTGCGCTCGAGCGCGGTGACGCCGCTCTCGAGCGAGTCGGCGCCGGACTGCACGAGCGCGGCGCTCGAGCACACGCTCAGGCTGTCCGCCGCCAGAGCGGCCTTCGCGTGCTTGTTGAGGCTTCGCAGGTCGCGCTCGAGCCGCGCGAGATCCGAGTCGTGGTTCGT
>JALZJA010000216.1 GCA_030860005.1 Actinomycetota bacterium | reverse complement strand
TCCTCGCGTTGGACTACGGCAGCGCCCGCTGCGGGTGCGCGATCAGCGATCCGACCGGGACGCTGGCGACGCCGATCGGACCGGTTCTGCGCCCGGCGACGCGCAAGGGGCTTGCGCGGCTCGTGGGCCTCGTCGCCGAGCGCGAGGTCGAGCGCGTCGTCGTCGGGCTGCCGCTGTCGCTGTCGGGCGGCGACTCGGCACAGACGCTCGAGGCGCGTGAGTTCGCCGCGCGGCTGGACGAGCGGCTGACGGTGGCGGTCGAGCTGTATGACGAGCGCTTCACGACGCGCATGGCCCAGCGCGATCCGGGTGATCCAGGCAGCTCGGAGGATTCGCGCGCGGCCGCCCACCTGCTCGAGGCCTGGCTGGCGGCACGTTCCGCCCGAGCGGCCGGATAGCCTGACGCGCCTCCCTCATGAGCCCGCTTCGCCGAGACGACCCCGGCCCGCACCGCGAGCGTACTGCCGAGGAGCGCGAGCGCGACCGCCTCGAGCGTGAGGCACGCCGCAAGCGGTTGAGCGGGGCTGAGCGCAGCGAGCCGCCTCCCGAGCACCACGAGCCGGCACCCGAGCCACCGGCACCGGAGCCACCGGCACCCGAGCCACCGGCACCCGAGCCACCGGCACCCGAGCCACCGGCACCCGAGCCACCGGCACCCGAGCCACCCCCTCCATACGCGGCCCCCCGCCCTCCCACCGAAGCGCCTACGCCCAGCCGGCGCCACGGGTCGGGCGAGCGCGAGACCGGCGTGCGCAAGATCCAGCCCGAGCCGCCGGCGCCGCCCGCTGCACCGGCGGGCGCCCTCTCCGACGAGGCCGAGAAGCCCCTCGGAGTGCGCTGGTCGCGGCGCCTCGCGCACCCGAGGCGAGCCGTTGTGACGCCGCCGGCCGACGTCCGGCGCGGGCCGGCGCGGGCCCGCCGGTCCACGGGCACGCGGATCGTCGCGATCATCGCGCTGCTGCTCGCCGCGGCGCTCATCTTCGGCGTCGTGAAGGTCTTCCAGCCGTTAGCGGGCGATCCGGGCGCTCCGGTCAGCGTCGAGATCCCGGGCGGCACGAGCGTCGGCGATATCGGCGACCTGCTGGCGAAGGCGAAGGTCGTCGACTCGAGCATGATCTTCGAGCTCCGCGCGACGCTGGCCGGAAAGCGCGGCGACCTGCAGTCGGGCTCCTACGACCTGCGGCGCGACATGACCTACGGCGCGGCGATCGCGGCGCTGAGCGAGGCTCCGTCCGGCTCGCAGGACGAGACGATCGAGGTGACGATCCCCGAGGGCCGCTCGCGCCGCGAGATCGTGCCGATCGCGCGCAAGGCGAACCTCACAGGCAACTATCTCGGCGCGTCCGAGCGCTTCTCCGGCGCACTGAACCCGTTCCGCTACGACGCCCCGCGCGGCACGCGCTCGCTCGAGGGCTTCCTGTTCCCGGCGACCTACGAGCTGCGCCGCAACGCGACCGCCCGCGACCTCGTCCAGCGCCAGCTCGCGACGTTCAAGGAGAAGTTCAACGCCGTCGACTTGCGCCGCGCCCAGCGCAAGAAGCTGACCGCCTACGACGTGCTCATCGTCGCCTCGATGATCGAGCGCGAGGCCGGCGTCGAGCGCGAGCGGCGGCTCATCTCGGCGGTCATCTACAACCGGCTCAAGGACGGCGTCCCACTCGGCATCGATGCGACGATTCGCTACGCGCTGCGCAAGCCGAGCGGCGCGCTGACGAAGTCCGACCTGGCGATCGACTCACCGTACAACTCGCGCAAGCGCGCCGGACTGCCGCCGACGCCGATCGGCAATCCGGGGGTCGCCTCGATCCGCGCCGCCGCGAATCCCGCCCGCGTGGGCTACCGCTACTTCGTCGTAAAGCCCGGCTCGTGCAGCCACGCATTCTCGACAACGCCCAAGCAGTTCCAGCGCGACTTCGACCGCTACGAAGCGGCGCGCCAGCAAGCCGGCAAGTCGCCGACCACGTGCTAGCCCGCTACGGGGTCCTCGGCTGGCCCGTCGGCCACAGCCGGTCGCCGGCGATGATGCGCGCCGCCGGCTTGGAGCGCTATCAGCGCCTGCCGGTCGCGCCGGAGGCGCTGGCGGACACGATTCGCGCGCTCGGCGCGGCGGGCTTTGGCGGCGCGAACGTCACGATCCCGCACAAGGAGGCGGCGCTCGCGGTCGCCGACACGGCGAGCGAGGCGGCACGCGAGATCGGAGCAGCGAACACGCTGACGTTCGCCGCCGACGGCTCGGTGGCGGCTGACAACACGGACGCGCCCGGGCTGATCGCGGCGCTCGAGCACCGGATCCCGGAGACGGCGCTCGTGCTCGGCGCCGGCGGCAGCGCCCGCGCGGCGGTGTGGGCGCTGACGCGCGCCGGCGTCGATGTCTGCGTCTGGAACCGCACGCCGGAGCGCGCCGCCGGCCTGGGGGTGCGAGTGGTTGCTCGCCCGTGTCGCGCAGAGCTGCTCGTGAACTGCACGAGCGTCGGTCTAGACCGTTCGTCCATGGTTTTCAAGGAGCTACCTCTGGACGCCGATGGACTTCGCGAGTACACGACCGTGGTGGACCTCGTCTACAGGACGGGCGGAACGTCGCTGATCGCAGAGGCTGCCCGGCGGGGCCTGCACACCGTCGATGGCCTCGAGATCCTGGTGCGCCAGGGCGCGTTGAGCTTCGCCCTCTGGACGGGTTTACCGGCACCGCTTCAGAGCATGCGGGCCGCGGTCCGCGACCCCGGATGAGACCCACTTGCTCCCCCAACCGATCCCACTGAACCCGCCACGCGAGATCCCTGACGGGATCACCAAGCCCCGTCATGCGGGCGGTCCGGCACGCTTTCTGACCGACGTCATCGTCGATCTCGGCCTCGTCAACCGCGAACGCGTCGTGGCCGCGATCGACGAAGCGCGGCGCGCCGGGAAGATGCCCGAGGACGTCCTCGTCGACCAGGGACAGCTGACCGCGGACGGCCTCGCGCGCGCCGTCGCCGAGCGTCACGGGCTCGATCACCTCGACCTCGGAACCTTCCAGCCCGACATGGTGGCGGCCAACCTCATCTCGATCCCCGCCGCCAAGCGCTACGGGGCCGTGCCGGTGGCGTTCGTCGACGACCGCACGCTGCTCGTCGCGATGTCCGATCCAGCCAACGTGCTTGCGGTGGACGACATCGCGCTGCTCACCGGCAAGGAGATCCGCCCCGCCGTCACCAGCCGCGAGGACATCGTCGCGCTCATCGCCCGCCTGACGCGTCTCGAGGACGTTGTCGCGGACAGCGAGATCTACGAGGACGAGGAGGGGCCCGCGGAGGTCGTCGACCTGCGCGAGTCCGCCGACGACGCGCCCGTCATCCGGCTCGTCAACCAGGTCCTCGCTCAGGCCGTCGAGCAGGGCGCCTCGGACATCCATCTCGAGCCCAACGGCACGGAGATGCGCGTGCGCTTCCGCATTGACGGCGTGCTCATCGAGATGGCGCAGATCCAGCGGCGCATGGTGCTCGGGGTCATCAGCCGCGTGAAGATCATGAGCGACCTCGACATCTCCGAGCGGCGCATCCCGCAGGACGGGCGCGTCGGTCTGTCGATCGACGGCCGTCACATCGACATGCGCGTCGTGACGCTGCCCAGCGTGCACGGCGAGTCGATCGTCATCCGGATCCTCGACAAGAGCTCCGTGATCGTGTCGCTGGACAAGCTCGGCATGGCTGCCGCCGAGCACGCGCGGTTTGACCGCGCATTTCGCCAGGCGTACGGCGCCGTGCTCGTCACCGGGCCGACCGGCTCGGGCAAGTCGACGACGCTCTACGCCGCGCTCACCGACCTGAACACGCTCGAGAAGAACATCATCACGATCGAAGACCCGGTCGAGTACCAGATCGACGGGATCACCCAGGTCCAGATCAATCCGAAGGCCGGCCTGCACTTCTCCACCGGGCTGCGCTCGATGATGCGCGCCGACCCCGACATCATCATGGTCGGCGAGATCCGAGACCGCGAGACGGCGCAGATCGCGATCGAGTCGGCACTGACCGGCCACCTCGTGCTCTCGACCCTGCACACGAACGACGCCTCGAGCGCGATCACCCGGCTCATCGAGATGGGCATCGAGCCCTTTCTCGTCGCATCGGCGATCGACTGCGTCGTCGCTCAGCGCCTTGCGCGGCGCCTGTGCCAGCACTGCAAGAACCGCCAGATCATCAGCTCCGACGTACTGCGCGCCAACGGCATCCGCAGCCAGCTCGACATGGAGGCCTACGTCGCCCATGGCTGCCCGCGCTGCAACCACTCGGGCTACAAGGGTCGCATCGGCCTCTACGAGGTCATGACCGTCACCGACGAGATCCGCAAGCTCGCGCTCGCACGCGCTCCGGCGACGGAGATCGCCGAGATCGCCGTGCGCCAGGGCATGCGCCTGCTGCGCGACGACGGGCTGGAGAAGGTGCGCCTGGGCCTCACCTCGATCGCCGAAATAAAACGGGTCGCGGGCACCGGCGCGGCGCCGGTCGAGGCGTAGGCGCCTATCGCGGGAGCCGCGCCGTTACGCGGACTCGGCCGGTTCGGCGTCCACGTCGTGGACGCCATCGCCCGCCTCGAGCTGCGCGGGCGCCTTGCCGGGCTCGAAGCCGGCCGCGCGGTAGGCGTCGTCCTCGTCGAGCGTCTCGCG
>JALZJA010000215.1 GCA_030860005.1 Actinomycetota bacterium | reverse complement strand
GGCGCGACCGTCGAACGCGTCGTGATCGAAGGCGACCGCGTGACCGGGGTATCGCTCGCCGGCGGGGAGCACCTCGCCGCGCGCCAGGTCGTGCTCGCCGCGGGCGCGTGGACCGCCGAGCTCGACGGCTTGCCGCCCGGCGCGCGGCCTGCGCTGCGTCCGGTCAAGGGGCAGATCCTGCGTCTGCGCGATCCCGAGGGTCCCGGGCTGCTCGAGCGGATCGTGCGCTTCGAGGGCGGCTACCTCGTCCCGCGCGGAGACGGGCGCTACGTCCTGGGAGCGACCATGGAGGAGCGCGGCTTTGACACGACCGTCACGGCGGGCGGGTTGCATGAGCTGCTGCGCGACGCGGGCGAGCTCGTCCCGGGCATCTACGAGCTGATCGTCGAGGAGACCGCCGCGGGCCTGCGTCCGGCGACGCCCGACAACGCACCGCTGCTCGGCCCGTGCGATGCGGTCGAGGGGCTCATATGGGCCGCCGGCCATCACCGCAACGGGATCCTGCTCGCTCCCGTGACGGCCGACATCGTCGCCGGCGCGCTCGTCGGCGACGCGGTCCCGGCGGCCTTCGCGCCCGGACGCTTTGCCCGCCCGCGCGGGCTCGTCCCTGGGCGCATCGACCGCACAGGGCAAAAGGTGACGGCGTGATCTACGTCAACGGCAAGCCGACCGACGTCGACGCCCCGGCAACGGTCCGCGAGGTCCTCATCGGGCTCGACATCGATCCCGAGACGCCCGGCATCGCCGTCGCGGTCGACTCCGAGATCGCGACGCGCGGCGCGTGGCAGACGCACGAGGTGGCCGACGGCGCGCGCGTGGAGATCGTCACGGCGATGCAGGGCGGATGACCGGCCCGCTCGTCATCGCCGGGCGCGAGCTGAGCTCGCGCCTGCTGCTGGGCACCGGTGGCTTCACGCGCCTGCAGACGCTCGCCGAGGCAATCGACGCCAGCGAGACACAGCTCGTCACCGTCGCGATGCGGCGCCTCGATGCGTCGGCCGAGGGCTCGATCCTCGACGTCATCGCCGAGCGCGGCGTCGAGGCGCTGCCGAACACCGCTGGGTGCTTCACCGCGCGCGACGCGGTCCGCACCGCCAAGCTCGCGCGCGAGGCGCTGCAGACCGAGTGGATCAAGCTCGAGGTCATCGGCGACGAGCGCACGCTCCTGCCCGATGCGCCCGAGCTGCTCGCCGCGGCTGAGGAGCTCGTCGACGACGGCTTCGTCGTCTTGCCCTACACGAACGACGACCCGGTGCTCGCGCGTCGCCTCGAGGACGCCGGCTGTGCCGCGGTCATGCCGCTCGGCTCGCCGATCGGCAGCGGCATGGGGATCGCCAACCGTGCGAACCTCACGCTCATCGTCGAGCAGTGCAGCGTCCCGGTCATCCTCGACGCCGGCGTTGGCACCGCGTCGGATGCCGCGCTGGCGATGGAGCTTGGCTGCGACGCGGTCCTCTGCGCGAGCGCGATCTCGCGCGCGATGGACCCGCTGGCGATGGCGCGCGCCATTCGCCTGGCAATCGAGGCGGGCGTGCTCGCCCGCGGGGCCGGACGCATCGAGCGCCGCACGCATGCTCGCGCCAGCTCGCCATTGGAGGGCATGCCGGAGTTCGCCGAGTGAGCGACGTCGACGCGCTCGTCGACCGCTTCCAGGCCGCGTGGTCAGATCACAGCGGCGCCGGCTTCGCGGCGGCGTGTGCCGACGACCTGCATTACGAGGACCCGCTGACCGACAAGCCGCTCGAGGGTCCCGCCGCGCTTGTCGCGCACGCGGCGCGCCTGTGGGCGGGCTGCCCCGACGCGCGCATGGAGAGCACCGGCGAGCGGCTTACCGACGGCCGCTTCATCGCAGCGCCGGCGAGGCTGCTTGCGACGCACACCGGCGAGGTCGAGGAGTTCCCGGCCAGCGGCCGCGGCGTCGTCGTGCACGCCGTCTTCTACTGCGAGCTCGACGAGGCCCGGAGGCGGCTATGGCGCGTGCGGGCCTTCTTCGATCTGTACAACGCGGCGATCCAGCTCGGCGTGCTGCCCAAGCCCGGCTCGATCGGCGAGCGCGCGATGTTCCTGCTACGTGGCTTCGGGCTGCGCGCCGGAAGCTAGGCGGGGGGTGGGGCGGAAAACGCGAAAATACGGCCGGTCTTAGGCCCAACCCCTGTGCCGTTCAGACAAACCCCTACAGCCGGCCCCCCTCACGCATAGTCGAGAGCGTTCTCCGGCGAGATTGCTCTCTTAGATGCGTTGGTCGGCGGGTTTGGGCGTCAGCGGAGGGATGGAACGTCTCGAAGGTCGGCGATGGCCCGGCGCCCGACGACCGGGCGGCCTTGGTTGGCCTCAAGCCACACGCGGATGAGCCGCGTGTAGGCGTGAACGTCGTCTTGGCCGTTGGCGTGCAGCTGCATGAGCAGCAGCAATCGGTTGGTGCGCTCGCGGTTCTTCAGGCCGTAGGCGCGCGGCTGGATCGAGGCGCGGATCGGGTTGATGAACGCGTCCAGCGGCGATGTGGTCAACGGCGTGTCTGCGGGCCGGCTAGAGCGCGGCCCGCGCCGGCTGAACTGCTCGTCGACGATGCGCCCGGTGGTGTTCAGCCACTCGCTCAGCCGCGGGATAGCGGCGGCGTGCGCGCGCGTCAGGAACGCCGCCCAGAAGGAGGGGCCGGTGAAGGCGGCCTCCACCGGCCCCAGCAGCTCGTCGATCGCGGCCTGGTGGCCGTCGTCGGTGCGGATCTTGGCCATCAGGCGCTCCAGCGCGTGGCGCAGATGCCACTCGCACAGGTACAGCTCGGTCTGCGGGAAGCGGGCACGCACCGCGTTGGTCAGACCGCCGTCGTTGTCGCACACGACCCGCGGTGGGGCGCCGCCCAGGGCGCCCAGGAAGGCCTCCCAGTCAGGCTGCGACTTGCTCGTGAACGCCTCCAGGCGCCACAGCCGCGGGCGCCCGCCTTCATACCCCATCGCGCTGAAGATTCGGAACGCGATCCGGTGGCGGCCGGTCTTCGGATCGCGCACCTGGAACGGCAGGTCGTCGAGCAGCAGCGTTCCGCTGGCCGGCCACTCGCGTGGGCGATGCGCCTCGAAGACGACCTGGGCGAACACCCCGACCCAGTCCATCACCAGCGACCCGTGCCGCGTGAACCGCAGCTCGCCGGTCTCCGGGTCGGCCCGCAGGCGCCGCGCCCGCTCGCGCGCCACCCCCGCCGCGTCGCGGTAGGTCGAGCCGGCCCCGACCGCCACCAGCGCCTCGGCGATCCCACGCGCAACGAACTGGTACTTGCGCGCAGCGTGAGGCCCCTCGTGGAAGTCGACGTCGCGCTCACACAGCTCGCACGCGTCCTTCCATGACTCCTCGCGCGGCAGCACCTCGGTGAAGCGATGCGGACGATCGCCGTTGGCCGGGACGCACTTGTAGTACTGCCGGCGATGCCCCGGCGCGCCGTACTGACCATCGAAGCGGACCCGCGACCCGCCATGCTCAGGCATCGGACACGCAGCCTCGGCCTTGCTCCAGCTCTTGCCGCGCGACGACATCTCGCCCCCGACCATAGATCGGCGATCGGACGACTAACGCATCTCGGAGAGCACTCTCATCTCAGAACGCTCTCCGAGATGCGTGAGGGGCGCAGCCGGCTACTTCGCGACCGTGATCTTGCCGCTCTGGCCCGCGTGGATCGTGCAGACGTAGTCGATCGTGCCGGCGTTCTTCGGCGCGTAGTCGAAGCTGTCGGTGAAGTTGCCGGACGCGATCTTCTCGCCCGAGGTCGAGGTCACGTTGTGCGCGTAGCCGTCCTCGTTGCGCCACTCGATCTTCTGTTCGACCTTGACGTCGATCTCCTCGGGCATGTTCTTGTTGGCCTTCATCGTGACCACGACCGGGTCGGCCGCCGAGCGGTCGCCGCCGCCTGAGGACTGCGTGGTCGCCGTCGACTCGGGCAACCCCGCCGGGGCCTTATCGGACGAAGAGCCCTTCTCGTCGTCGCCGCAAGCGGCGACGAACGCGCCGCCGAGCGCGAGCGACAGGCAGGCGAGGGCGACGCGGGACAAACGGGTCATGAAGGTCCTCCGGGATCGGTACGTGGGCGCGGTGAGACTAGCCCGATCTCCGTAGCACGTGCGGCGCTACGGTGACGAGCACGGGCGCGTGATCTGACAGCTCGCCGCGGTCGAGGATCTGTGGCGGCTCCTGCCCGGCGCGGACGCCGTGACCGAGGACGTGATCGACGCCGTTTCCGCCGAGCCATTCGAAGCCCGGCGCCTGCGGCGTGCGGACGTTGACGTCGCCGCCGAGCAGCGCCGGCCCGCCATCGCACCACGCGAGCGTCGCGTCGGCGGCGCGAGCGATGTCCGCTCGCGCGCGCTCCTCGGAGTGCGCCTGCGCGTGGAGGTTCGTGCACCACGGTCCGCCGGCGAGCGCGACCGCATGACAGACGCGCCGCTCGGGCCAGCGTCGCAGCACCGTCCGCCGGTGACCGGTGATCGTCATCCCGCGCACGAGGATCGTGTTCGCGCCGCCGCCTGCCGACCTGATGACGTCGGGCAGTCGGCCGGCGAGCCACCGCCGCAGGGCCGGCAGCGGCACGTTGCGCGACGTCAGCGCGGTGCGCGCGTCGGCGTCGCATGCGCGGGCGAGCCGCGGCGGCCACCATGGCGGGACCTCCTGCAGCAGCGCGACGTCCCAGTCCCAGCCCGCGAGGGTCGCGGCGAACCGCGCCTGCAGATCGCGGCCCGCCGGTGGCACGGATCGGCCGTGAAAGAGGTTCCAGGTCAGCACTCTCATCGCGCCATAGACTGCCCTGCTTGACGCGTCATCTGCTCACCGGAACGGAGCTGGAACGCGACGAGCTGCACGGGCTGCTCGATCGCGCCGACGCGCTGAAGGCGGCGCCGCTGTCCTCCCGCGCGCTCGAGGGTCGCAGCGTCGCGCTCATCTTCGAGAAGCCGTCGACCCGCACGCGGGTGTCCTTCGAAGCCGGGATCTTCGAGCTTGGTGGGCAGCCGGTCGTGCTGCGCGCAGACGAGCTGCAGCTCTCGCGCGGCGAGTCGGTCGGCGACACGGCGCGCATCCTCTCGCGTCACATGGCGGCGATCGGCGTGCGCACAGGGCCCGACTCGCTGCTCGAGGAGCTCGCGTCCGTCGCCACCGTACCGGTCTTCAACATGCTCACGGCCGGGCATCACCCGTGCCAGGCGCTCGCCGATCTCATGACGCTCCGCGAGACCTTCGGTCGCCTCGAGGGTCTGAAGCTCGCCTACGTAGGCGACGGCAACAACGTCGCGCGGTCGCTGGCGATCGTCGGTGCCCTCGCCGGCGTGCAGGTCGCCGTCGCGTCGCCGGAGGGCTACACGCTCACGGGTGTGCCGAGCGCGCGCCTGACGACGGATGCTGCCGAGGCCGTCGCCGGCGCCGACGCGATCTACGCCGACGTTTGGGTCAGCATGGGCGATGAGGAAGACACCGATGAGCGCCGCGCCGCGCTCGAGCCCTACCGCCTCGACGACGCGCTGCTCGACCTGGCGGCACCGGATGCGATCGCGCTGCACTGCCTGCCCGCGCATCCCGGCGAGGAGATCACCCAAGAGCTGCTCTACGGCCCGCGGCAGCGCATCTGGGAGCAGGCCGAGAATCGCCGCCACGCGCAGAAAGCGCTGCTGGAACTGCTCCTGCGCTAGCGTCCCGCGGCCATGCCGGAGCCGAAGAGGTCAGGGCCATCCGGCCGTAAGCCAGCCGCAGCTTCGCCTCCGACCGCTTCCGAGAAGACCTCGGCCGCCGCGGCGATCGCTGCGGTACGCGAGCTGCTCTCGCGCGGCGTGACGATCACCGGCGACCGCCTGCAGGAGACGATGGACGAGGCCGTCCGCCGCGGGCGCATGACGCGTACGGACGCTGAGGAGCTCATCCAGGTCCTCATCCAGATCGGCCGCCGCCAGACGCGGGACGTGCTGGCCGCCGCGGCCCGACGCGCGCCCGGCACCGATCGGGCGCTGCGGACCGTCGACCGCGCACGCCGCGCTACCGGCTTTGGCTTCTCGTTTCGGGTCATCGGGTACGACGCCCTCACCGCGGCGCAGGTCAAAGAACGTCTCGCGGACCTGTCGCCGGCCGAGCCGCGCAAGGTGCGCGAGTGCGAGCGCCGCAACGCGAACCGCACGTCGGTGAGCGGGGCGATCGAGAAGCGGCTCGGTTAGCCGCTGCGCACCGTGCGCGGCCGGGAGGCGCCCGACACGATGTGCGTCACCTGCGCTTCGGTCAGCCGCTCGACCCGACGCGGCAGGTCGAAGGTCAGCCATCTCGAGGTGCCGGTGGGGAGCGTGACGACGATCACCTCGTCGAACTTCCACGGGTCCCAGGCCTCCGACACGGCCACCAGGGGGTCGGGGGCGCCGACGACACCGGTGATGGTGACGCCCGCGTCACGCAGTCGACTGACCGCGCGGTCGAGCCGGTCATGGGTCGCGCGCGCGCCGCTGACGATGCCTCCGTCGCGCGACGCCGGCGCCACGAGCGTCACCTGGATGTCACCGCTCTGCGCTCGCGCCGTGAGCGCGTCGAAGAGTTCATCTGAGTCGGCGGTGCGGTTTGCGATGACCAGCAGCTTCTCGGTCCAGCTCATCGGTCCTCCTCGCTAGCTCGTGTGGATTGACACAACCCTAGCGCAGCCGCTTCGCGGGCTCAGGTCAGCCGGCGCCTCCTATGCTGAACGGCTCCGTGGAATCCTCCTCGTCAACCTTCACGCGCCCCGAGCGCGGCGCCGAGCTCGACCTGCGCGTCGACGCACTGGCCAACGGCGGCAACGGGATCGCGCGGCTCGAGGGCTATGTCGTCTTCGTCGCGGGAGCGATCCCCGGCGATCGGGTGCGGGCCGTTGTCACCAAGCGCAAGCGCGCGTATGCCGAGGCGCGGACGCTGGAGGTGATCGAGCCGAGCGTCGACCGCATCGAACCGCTCGCCAACCACCCCGGTGCGCCATGGCAGGTGCTGCCCTACGAGCGCCAGCTCGAGGTCAAGCAGGAGCAGGTGCGCGACGCGCTCACGCGGATCGGCCACCTCGACGGCTTCGCGCTCGATCAGATCCTGCCCGCCGTCGAGCCGTGGCGCTATCGCAACAAGCTCGAGTACTCGTTCGGATCGGGAGCCGACGGCGCGCTCGTGTGCGGCTTTCACGCCCCGGGGTCGTGGCACGAGATCGTGCCCGTCAGCGACTGCCTGCTTGCGTCCGAGCGCTCGAATGTCGCCCGCGAGCAGGTGGTCGCGTGGTGTCGGGCGCAGGGACTGACCGCCTTGCACCGCCGCAGCCACGAAGGCATGCTGCGCAACCTCGTGGTGCGCGAGGGCCGGCGGACGGGCGACCTCCAGGTGCGCCTCGTCACGGGGCCCGGGGAGCTCGACACGGCGAGCCTCGCCGCGGCCGTTGACTGCGAAGGGCTCATGTGGACGCGCACCGATGCGCGCGCCGAGACGACGCTGGGTGGCGACACCGCGCTCATCGCCGGTGATGCAGCGCTCGAGGAGGAGCTCTGTGGACTGCGCTTTGCGATCTCGCCGCTGGCGTTCTTTCAGACGAACACGGAGATGGCCGAGCGGCTGTACGGCGTCGCCGCCGAGCTGGCCGCATTGCAAGGGTGGGAGCGCGTGTTCGACCTGTATTGCGGGATCGGCACCCTCGGACTCAGCCTCGCGTCGCGCGCGGGCGAGGTCTGGGGCCTCGAGATCGTCGAGCCGGCCGTCGCCGATGCGATCGCCAACGCCCGCCGCAACGAGATCTCGGGCGCGCGCTTCTTCGCGGGGGACGTGCGCCTCGTGCTGCGCGAGCTCGTGGCGCAGTCGGGCCGTCCTGACGTCTGCGTCCTGGACCCTCCGCGCGCCGGGCTCTCACAGAAGGTGGTGCGCCGCGTGATCGAGGCCGCCCCGCGCCGCATCGTCTACGTCTCGTGCAACCCGACGACGCTCGCGCCCAATGCGGCGCAGCTCGTCGAGGCCGGCTACGCGCTGCGGCGGGTCGTGCCGGTCGACATGTTCGCGCAGACGCCGCACATCGAGTGCGTCGCGCTGCTGGAGCGCGGCTGACGATCAGTGGCCCATCGCCGTCAGCGCGGCGATGTCGCGGATGTCGGCGGGCCGGCCGCTGGCGCGCTTCATCGCGATGATGTCGTCGAGCCCGGCGATGACGATGGACATCCCGTTCAGCTCGACGACGAGTGCGCGGGCGCGCAGGTCGGCGTAGGACGGTGCACCGGGCACGTCGCGGAGGATGTGCAGCTCGCCGTGACGCGTCGTCAGCGGCGGCACGATTGGAGCCCTCGCGAGGTGCTCGGCCGTCGGCGTGCCGCCTCCGGGGATGTCCCGTGGCCGGGCGCCGAGCGCTGCGAGGGCGCAAGCCAGGCGCTCGAGGTTGTGGATGTCCGGCGCGGGGATGAGGTCCAGGTCCTTCGTCGTTCGCCGATGGCCGTGGACCTGGACCGCGATGCCCCCGATCACCGTGTAGTCGACCGCGTGTTGCTCCAACGCGGCCAGCAGCGCGTGGAGGTCGAAGGCGACGGTCGGCGGCCGTGCGGTCATCGCGGAGGCCGGGATCGCGCTGCCGCGCCCGCGATCTCCAGTTGCGTGGCGACGAGGTTCCACGACGCGGACTCGGCGAGCCGCAGATCGGGCGTCAGCCGCTGACCGTGGGCCAGCTCGGCTGGATCGAGATCGTGCTCGAGCGGCGCGGTCTCGAGGACCGGTCGCTCGCCGAGCACGAGCAGGAGCTGCGCAAAGCGCTCGAAGCTCGGCGACTCGGCGCCCGACTCGATGCGGCTGACGGCGGCCTGGGTCGTGCCGGCACGGCGGGCGAGCGAGCGCTGCGTGACGCGATGACGCAGGCGTACCGCGCGCAGCTGATCGCCGAGGATCGACATGTCCTGATCTATATCGCATCCGATATCGACCTGTTGGCGCAGGCACGCAGGCGTTCGGACCGAACTCGACAGAGGCGCGCTGTTCTTCGGGCACCTGTAATGTTCAGTGTCGTCGTGGGGGAGCTCAGGATTCGGAGGGCCCGAGGCGCGGCGCTGATGCTGGCGACGCTCGGCGTACTGCTGATGGCTGCCGCCCCCGCGCACGCCGTCGACCCGCCGAAATGGACCCTGGCGCAGGTCGGCGACAGCGCCGTCCTCGCCAAGAGCACCCCGGGTACGGTGAGCTACATGGTCGTCAAGAAGGGGAGCCCGCCCGGGACGTTCGTGTTGGCCTCCAGGACGGCAACCACGCGGGCGTACCAGTTCTGGGCGGGGGGCAGGGTT
Organism: Actinomycetota bacterium; assembly: GCA_030860005.1. Lineage (GTDB taxonomy): Bacteria > Actinomycetota > Thermoleophilia > Solirubrobacterales > Solirubrobacteraceae > CADCVQ01. The sequence goes on along the minus strand of JALZJA010000215.1, from coordinate 8,823 downwards.
CACCTCGGCATCGTCGAGCGTGGGGGCCTGTTCATGCTTTTCGACGGCGCTTCAAGGCTCATCCCGGCGGCCTCGTTCGACCCGCATGATCGAGATCGGCCGACGGGCAACAAGCAGCGCTTGGCGCCCGCGGTCTACGGGGCATTCGTGGCGATCTACCGGGGTCTGCAGGCCTGCATCAAGCTCAAGAAGTCGTTCATCACCCGCCCGATAGGCAGGGCGTGTGAGGACTTCTACAAGCGCAAGTTCAAGAAGGTCGTAGCGAAGATCGTGGGCGCGAAGCTAGCGGCGTCGTTGTTCACGTGCTCCTCGACGCTGCCCAAGAAGACGCCCATGATCATCAAGAAGATCGCCAAAGCCATCTGCGGATGAACGCCGTCAGGCAGACGATCGAGCGCATCCGGCTGCGCGACGCACCCGCGCAGGTGCGCGAGGCTCACCGGCTGGCCCGTGACATGACGTATAGCGACATGGTGATCGGCAACGCGCTGGGACACGCGATCCATCACGATCGCGACGTCACGAAGCTGCTGAAGAGGATGCGCAAGACCGATCCCGGCGACGAAGCCCGGCTCGACGAGCTCCTCGAAGAGGTCCGCCACCACCATGCCGAGTTCGAGCGCATCCGTCGGCTCGACGAGCCGATCACGCGCTACGACGAGCGCGGCGAGCCAATCACACCAGACGAGTAGCTCAAGCGCGTCAGGACCGGTCGGCCAAGAGCTCCTCCTAGTGGAGCCACCCACAAACGTTGCACCCGAAACCTCGGGCGCCGATCAGCGCCAGGGCGGCGTCCTCGGATCTCGATGTGGCACGGCCGCACCTTCGATCCTGCGTCCTTGCCTGGCGGCGCCGGCATCACGGGGTTTCACGCACAACGTTCCTGGGCGACCCACTAGGTTGCCGCTGATCAGACTCAGCGACCGCGACCGCGACCGCGGCGATCGTCGTGGCGTGGGTCGACGTAATCGTCCCCCCGCCGGCCGTCGTACTTCGGGTCGTCATAGCGCGGGTCGGTCGCCGGATCCCCGTAGCGGTCGGTGCGTGCGCCGGTCGCGGGATCGATGTGGTCGTCCGAGCGCGGGTCGCCGTAGCCCGGGCCGGGCGCCGGATCGGCGTAGCGGTTGGTGCCGGCCGGTTCGTTCGCGCCGGGCCTATCGGCATCGCCGTGCATGCCCGGGTCCCCAGCGTAGGCCCCACGATGTGTGACGTCGTCAGAGCCCCGCTCGTGCTCGAGGCGGCGCGCCTCGTCGGCCTGCAGTCCGGCGGCGACCTGGCGCGCCTGCGCGCGCAGTCGTTGTTCGGCCATTACGACGTCCTGCGGGTCCGTTGCCTGCGCGTGCTCGGCAACGGCCGTCGCCATCGGATCCCTCCGAGAGAAACCTCGATCCCGGCGGCCGACCGGTGACGTGCGTCGACGGCCGGGGCCGCGCGCACCAGTGGGCCTGCGCTGCATGACAGCGAAGCCGACAGCCGCGATCAGGGCGATGATGAGGATTGCAACGAGGATCTCCATGTCGAAGCGATACCCGTGCGAGCGCGCCTGTAAGCCACGGGAATCGTGAGCGCTGCGGCGTCAAAGCGCAGGACCGCTCTTTGGAGGCGTCAACCACTAGTCCCGTTTTCCGCAGTTCGTGGCGGCTAGGTCTGGCTGCTGGGCCATGGCGGCTGGATCTGGAGCAGTTCGAGGATGCGTTGCTGGGTGGCGGTGAGCGGGTCCAGAGCGATGCCCTGGGCTGTGTAGGTGAGGCTGAGGCCCTGGAAGGCAGCGAGGATGTTGCGTCCGGTCGGCTTGGCGGCGCGGCCTTCGGGCAGCAGGCCGGGTAGCTGCTCGTGGTCGCTGAGCGCGTGACGGGTTTGGGACTCGATCAGGCCGAAGATGAGTAGCGCGATCCCGACGAGGCTTGTGAGGGCGTGGATGCGGTCGTCGTTGTGCAAAAAGATCGGGCGGACCTTGAGCGTTTGCTTGGCGTCGCGGTGGCGGCGCTCGACGATCTGCTGGTCTTTGTAGAGCGCCAGGACGCGGTTGGCGCTGAGTTGGCCGGGGATGTTGGTCGCCAGCGCGTAGACGCCGTCGGTCGCGGCGGCGGTGGCGATCGCTTGTTCGTCGCGGCGGTAGGTCAGCGTCGGGCGGGCGTTGCGCGTCTGGGTCGTGACGCTCAGCAGCCCCTCGAGCTGGCGGGTGAGGATCTGCGCGACGCGCGTGTCGACCTGCGCCTTGGTCTTGTAGTAGCGCCCGCCGAGACCGCGCTTGACGCGCTGCAGCGCCTGCTCTGCCTTGACGAGCGCGCGTTCGCGCGCCCCGGCGACCTCGCGCGCCTCTTCGGAGCAGTGGATGTAGGCGACGCGTAGCGCAAGCGGCTCGCCCGTCGCGGGGTCGGTGATCTGCCAGTCGCGCAGCGCGCCGCGGTAGCGCGTTCGCTGATCGGGCGCCAGGCGGCGCTCGCGCGCGGCAACGTAGTCCAGCTTGCGCAGCGCCGTGTGGCCGACATCGGTCAAGAAGCGCTCCCTGAAGCCCGTGCTTGCTCGCAGCGCGACGACGAAGCCAAGGTCCGCGGCGGCGATCTGCGCAAGCGTCTTGGGATGCCCGCAGGCGGAGTCGCAGACGACCAGGCCGCCCGGCCCCGTCAGCGCGCGCAGGCGCTCCAGGGCCGCGCCGATCAGCGTCAGCTCGGCCGCGTTGCCGGGATCGGGGCGCGCGTACAGCGACACGCCATCGGGCGTGGTCGCCTGCAGCACCCGCACCTGCCGCGCGACGCGGCGATCGGCGCCCCAGCCCTTGGCCACCAACGCCGAATCCTCATACGCGCCGGCGACCCGCAGCGTCGTCAGATCGACATGCAAGCGGCCCGAATCGACGCCGAAACGCTCGATCGCGCGGGCCGCCAACAGCCCACGCACCGACTCGGCATAGACGGCGAGCGTCTCCAGCGCGCGGCCGAGACGGTCGTCATTGAGCAGCGCGGCGGGGATCCCCAGCAGCTCATGCACGGCCGCACCCGACGCCCAGCCCGCAACGTCATACAGCGGCGAGGGGGAGCACAGCCGGCTACAGATCAGCGCCGCCGCGACCTCCCCGACTGACAACTGCGACCGCGCGCTGCGCGGCAGCGCCCGGTCGATCGCGCCCACCACATCGAGCTCGGCGAGGAAGTGCCCGGCAAGCAGCAGCGCCCCGACATCGCGGCGCACCCCGACCATCGGCGGATCCAGCCTCGCCAACGAGCCCGCCAACGCCTCTAGCTGCCCCGACGCCTTCAACGCCTCCTTACGACCAAGGTTTGCCACAACACGCTGACGCACCCGGCCGCGCTCGTCACGGTAGCCCTCCACGAGCTGCACGTACGTATACGAGCGCTCTCCCCGCCGAACAGTGGTCTCCTTGACGAACATGTTGCCACAACGCTACCCGCCCAACCAGACGGAACCGCAGCCCACATCAGACCACAGTTGCCACAACACGCCAGCCCCAGACACCACGCAACCCGCCAACAGCCCCGCCACCATTGACGCCTCAGCCTCAGCTACCGCGCCGACGCGCGGAAAATGCGACTAGTACTAGTAGGTCGCCCAGGAACGTTGTGCGTGAGACCCCGGGATGCCGGCGCCGCCAGGCAAGGACGCAGGATCGAAGGTGCGGCCCTGCCACATCGAGATCCGAGGACGCCGCCCTGGCGGTGATCGGCGCCCGAGGTTTCGGGTGCAACGTTTGTGGGTGGCCCACTAGCGCCCGCGCAGCGCGCGAAGCTCGGCCCGCAGCTGCACGATCTCGTCCTCGAGCCGGGTCACGCGCTCGTCGAGCGGGACCTCCACGCGCTCGACCTCGGGCGCGGGCGGCATGGGTCGTCCGGGGGCGGGGACCGGCGGGGCCGCGGGCGCCGCGGCGGCGGCCGTCGCTGGGGCCTCGGCACCCTCGTCGCTGAGCCGATGCGCGAAGCGCTCCTCCTTTTGCCCCGGCCGGCGGGTGAGCTGCACGACGAGATCGCGCTCGATCAGGCGATCGAGCGTCTCGTGGATCGCGGCGAGGTCGGCGAACGGATGCATCCGGTCGGCGCGCTGCTTGAGTTCGCCCGGCGTCTGCGTGCCGCGCAGCATGAGCACGCAGAGCACCGCCAGCTCGTCCGGCGCGCGCGTGAGCGCCTCGTCGAGCAGGTGGCGGAACTTCGGAGCGCGGCTGCCGGCGCCGCTGGCAAGCCGCGCCCAGCGGCGCCGTGCCAGGCGCGTCATCGCGTCGCGGATGATCGCGTCGTCGTAGGAGACGACGGGATCGCGGTTCGTCGACTGGTTGCACGCCGCGCGCAGCGCGTTGAGCGTCAGCGGATAGGCGTCAGGCGTGGTGCGCTGCTTTTCGAGCAAGCAGCCGAGCACGCGTACTTCGGGGGCGGTCAGATCCATGGATGAAGAGCGGCGCTGGCGTCCGGCTGAGATCGGTTTGGCTGACCACCCGCTGCGCGGGCGGTGCCCGTCATCGCGAGCGATGACCTCCCGGCGACGTTACACCCGGGCGCCTGCGGCGACCCGGGAACCCTACCCCTCGGCGGAACTACTTCTTCTCCGAGTCGTCCAGGTTCTTCAGCCACTCGCTGAGCCGCTGGCCGGCATCGTTGACGTGCCCGCCGGCCTCCTTGAACGCCTCGCGGAAGCGCTCGCTGTAGTGCGACACCGCGTCGCCCGCCTCCTCGCGTGCCGGGCGCTCCTGGCCGCGGCGCATGTACTCGCCGCCGGCGATGCGGTCGTACTCGCCGTCGCGCACCCATGCCAGCAGCTCGGCTACGCGCTTGACCGGCAGCGCGTGGGTCAGGCGCAGGTCGGTCATCAGGCGCTGGAGGCGGTCGAGCCCTTCCCCGCCCTCCGTGTACTCCATCGCCTGGCGCATGAACGCGTCGAGGTTGAGGTCGGCGGCCTTCGCGCCGCCGGACATCGTCATGAGCATCTTGCAGACGAGCCGCGGGTCGCGGGTGACGAGCGCCGCGGCGCGGTCGCACGTCAGCTCCGACGCGCGCGACCACTCGAGCAGCGCGTACTGGACGGCCGCCAGGGGCAGCCCGGCGACCGCCGGAAGGCGGCGGGAGGTGCCGATCCTCAGCAGGATCTCCAGTGCCGTGCGGTACAGGATGTGATCGGAGAGGATGTGCGCGACCTCATGCGCGATGACGGCCTCGAGCTGGGGGTTGTCGAGCAGCGCCACGGTCGCGCTGTTGAGCACGACGATCGGCTTGTCCGAGCCGACGGTCATCGCGTTGGCCATCGGTTGCTGGGTGATGTAGAGGTCGTACTCCTCGGGCATGTCGAGGACGCCGAGCACGTGCTGGTAGAGCGTCCAGATCTCGGGCAGCTGGTCGCTGCCGAGCCGCACGGACGCGCCGAGGTATGTCTGACGCAGCGCCCGCTCGTAGCCGAACTCGATGAGCTTGCGAACGACGAGGTCGAGCATCGGGATCGAGCCGAGCGCCGCGGTCGCGGCGCGGTCGGCCGGGTGCTCGTAGGCCTTCGGCGAGATGTCGGTCAGCCGGTAGGCTTCAGCTGGGACCGTCATCCGCTCAGCGTACGCGAGCCGTCGTCGCGGCGCGAGGAGTCGTAGACTCCGCCGCCACGTGCGTGCCGCCACGATCCGCGACGGCGAGGTCCTCGTCGAGGAACATCCGGACCCCGAACCCGGGGCCGGCCAGGTGCTCGTCCGCGTGCGCGCGGCGGGAATCAACGGCGCCGACATGCTTCAGCGCCGCGGCCGCTATCCGGCGCCGCCCGGCAGCCCGCCGGACATCCCCGGGCTCGAGCTCGCCGGCGACGTCGCGGCGGTGGGCCCCGGCGCCGCGCGCTTTGAGGAGGGCGAGCGCGTCATGGGAATCGTCGGCGGCGGTGGCCAGGCGGAGCTGGCTGTCGTCCACGAGCGCCAGCTCATGCCGGTGCCCGACGCGGTCGACTTTCCCGCCGCCGGCGGCCTGCCGGAGGTCGTCACAACCGCCCACGACGCGATCTTCACGCAAGGCCAGCTGCGGCCGGGCGAGCGGCTGCTAATCCACGGCGGGGCGGGCGGCGTCGGCACGGCCGCCGTCCAGCTCGCCTGCGCGGTCGGCGTGCACGTCACGGCCACCGTCCGCAACGAGGAGCTGCGCGACGCCGTCGCCGAGCTCGGGGCCCACGACGTCATCGATCCCGAGGGCTTCGAGGAGCACGGCCCGTTCGACGTCGTGCTCGAGCTCGTCGGCGCGCCGAACCTCGGCGCGAACATCAAGGCGCTCGCGGAGGGCGGCCGGATCGTCGTGATCGGCATCGCCGGGGGCGCCAAGACCGAGCTCAACCTCGCCGCGCTCCTGGGCAAGCGCGGTCGCATCATGGCTTCGACGCTGCGCGCACGCCCGCTGGAGGAGAAGGCCGCGACGGCGCGAGCCATGGAGCGCGAGGTCCTGCCGCTGTTCGAGAGCGGGGCGTTGTACGTGCCGGTGGCGGACACGTTCGGGCTTGACGGCGTGGCCGACGCTTACGAGCGGTTTTCGGGCGGCGACAAGCTCGGCAAGGTGATCGTCGAGCCCCAGTAACGTCGCCGGGCGCGATGACCTCCCGGACCGTTCCTACTCCGCGTCCATCCGCAGCACAGCCCCGATCCGGTCGAGGTTCGGCAGCAGGTAGCCCGCCGCGATCAGCGGCAACACCGGGATCATGCGGTCGAAGGCCAGTCCCAGCAGGAGCGATGCGACGAGCCCGAGCGTGAGGCCGATGATCGTCGCGGCGCGGCGCAAGCCGTAGCGCCACGCCCACGTCGCGAACATCGCCAGGAAGACGGCGTCTGACAGGCCAAGGCGCCCGACGCTGCCCTCGTCGCCCCAGGTCGGCAGGTCGAAGCTCAGGGCGTCGACGCGGTCGCCGGGCGACTCGAGCATCTGCGACGACGGGCCGCTGGCCACCGACCACACGTCGATCGCCGCTACGAACAGCGGCACGGCGATCGCGATGACCGGCGTCGACAGCAGGCGCGCGAACAGCAGGCCGAGCGCGGCCGCAAGCAGCGCCTCGACGACGTTCGCCGTGGCCCCGGCGCCACCCGCGTTCAGCGCGGCGACGAGCAGACCCGACCCGAGCACGATCAGCAGCGGGCCGATCGTCGTGTCGCGGGCGGGGACGAGCGACAGCGCGGTGACCGCGACCATGAGCATGCCGACCGCGCCCGCCACGAGCAGGCGCGTGTCGCCGGCGGGGAGCTGCGGCAGCGCCGGCGCGACGGCGAAGTACACGAACGCCGCGAGCGGGATGCCGAGGCTGAGCGTCCCCGGGCTCGGCCCTCGGCGGCGGCTGACTAATACGGGGGGAGGTCGGCGTACCACGCGCCGAGCACCCTGAAGGCCGACCAGAACGCGCGCTTGGCAGCCTCCTCGTCCATTGCCTCATCGATGTTCGGCACGTACAGCGCCTCGATCGACGGGGTCAGGCGCTGCACGTCGCCCGGCTCGGCGGTCACGGGCCGTGCGAGCGCGAGCCCGAGGTCGTTGAGCACGGCGAGCGCGTCCTCGCCCATGACGAGCACGATCTTCGGCTGCACGATCGCGAGCTCCTCGGCGATGCGCGCGATGCACGCCGGATCGGCGAGCGACGTGTCGCCGACCGGGCACTTGATGCACAGCGTGCCGTAGACGGCGAGCGGGTCGATCGCAAGGCGCTTGAAGGCCTTCATGAGCGCCGCGCCGGCGCGACCGTAGAAGGCGACGCCCTCCTCGATCTCGGGCGGCGTCGGCGCGTACTTCAGCAGGAAGACATCGGCCTGCGGGTGGCCCGAGCCGAGCACCGGCATGAGGTTGCCGCGCGGACAGTGCGGGCACGCCTGCAGCTCGCGCGTCAGCGTGTTCAGCTCACGGATCGCGCGCTCGAGGTACTTCTCGCGGATCTCGTCGTCGGTGGCCGGGCTCATGGCTGCCGGTGGTTTCGACGGTTGCGACGGGCGACCCTGCGCGTGCATCACGACTTGCGCGTCGCCCGCCGCACGCGCCGGTCTCGCACCGCGCGACGGGCGCCCGACGGCGTCGCCTTCGTCTCGAGGAACTTCAGCGCCTGCACGTACAGCAGCGACGACGGCTTGCATGTGATCTCGGCCTCGCGCAGCGCCTCGAGGAACTCCTGCGGTCCGTCGAAGTCCGCCATACGCACCCGAACGGAGCCGAGCCCCGGCGCCACGTGCGAGTCCGAGCCGGCACCCGCGAGGATGCGGTACTTGATGGCAAAGCGCTGCGCCTCCTCGTTGAACGAGCCGATCGCGACGCGCGGGTTGTAGACCTCGATCGCGTCGATGTCATCGACGATCGTCAGCAGGTGCACGTAGTCGGGCACGGCGTGCATGCGGTCGAACGGGTGCGGAACGTAGACGAGCCCGCCCTGGCGCTTGATCTCGGCGACGGTCTCGGTGAGTGACATCCCGCGCTCGATCTTCTCCTCGATGAACAGGCCGATGACCTCGCCCTGGTCGGCCGTCTTGACCTCCTCGGCGACGATGACCTTGACGCCGAACTTCGCCGCCTTCGCGCGCGCCTCCAGCGCGCCGGAGATCTCGTTGTGGTCGGTCACCGCGATCGCGCCGAGCCCCTGCTCGCGGGCTGTGGCAAGCAGCACCTCGACGGGCGTCGCGCAGTCGCTGGAGTGGTCGGTGTGCATGTGCAGGTCGACGTCGATCCGCGGCCGCGAGCGCAGCCGTGCCGCGAGCTCGGCGTTGCCCGTGCGCGGGTGGCGGCGCGCGGTGAGGCTCGCGTAGACCTGCTCGAGCTCGTCGGCGACGCGCGGCCACGTCAGCCGCTCGCGGACCGGATCGGCGGCGGCGCGCAGGCGCTCGAGCAGCGT
>JALZJA010000534.1 GCA_030860005.1 Actinomycetota bacterium | reverse complement strand
TGCGCAACGTCTGGGTCCAGACGATCACTTACTGCGGCCACTTCCCGGACGGCGCCGAGACCTTCACTCAGGAGCAATTTGCGAATGAGAGCCGCGGGGGCCGCTATGTTCGTCAGCTGTTGGGGTCGTGCAACCTGGAGGGCAGCCCGCTGTTCCATCTCATGACAGGTCACCTCTCGTTCCAGATTGAGCATCACCTGTTTCCGGCGCTCCCAAGTAATCGTTACCCGGAGATCGCGCCGCTTGTACGCGCCGTCTGCCAGCGCTACGGCCTTCCGTACTCGAGCGGACGCCTAGGCCGTCAATATTTGTCCGCAGTCAAGAAGATTGCCCGCTTCGCCCTTCCCCCGAGGCAGCTCGAAGGCAGTCACGCAGGTGGAATCGACACGGGCCGCGAGGTCAGTGCCCGAGTGCCCGGCCGCGGCGCGCTTGCCGCGCCATGACAACTCCTTACGCGGGGATCACACCGAGTGTCACCGAGACGTGATTGTCGAGGCGCTCCAGGAGCTGTAGCACGGGCTCGCAGTGAGCCACCTGTAGTCGGGCTTGGCTGCCGGCGTCTGGCGTCTGAGTGGTGGATCAGCGCGACGTCGGCGCCGGGCGCGCGCAGCCCGAGCGCCATCCGCAGCGCGTCGGCGACGAGCTCGGTGCGCATCCTCGTCGGGGTGCCGTTAAGGAACGCGGCACCAACCGACAAGTGGGACGACACGCTCCGGGGCGAGCCCCCGGCGTCTCACACGGCGTCCTGATCGGGCCGGCTGCCCGCTGGGTCGTCGGCGGCCGCAGTGACTGTTGTAGCCGGACGGGGCGGGAGGTGCCGGTACAGGCTGGAGCGGGCGATGCCGGGCTTCGCGACGATCTCGGCGATCGTGTCCCCGCTGTCGCGCAGGTGCGCGGCGTAGTTCAGCTTGGCGGGGTCGACGAGCACTGGCTTTCCGATCCGTCGGCCTTTCGCCGTCGCGACCGCGCGGGCGTGCGCGGCGCGCTCAATCGCGTACGTGCGCTCCATTTGACCGAACAGCGCCAGCAGCACGACGGCAAGCTGCGCCATCGGATCGTCGGGGTTGCTGGAGTCGACCTTGATCGGGTCGGCGAGGTTGCGCACACCGACGCCGCGTTCGAGGAGCTCGTGGATCAAGCTCAGGGTGTCGCGCACGGTGCGCCCGAGCGGGTCGAGCGTGTGTACGCGATCACGTCACCATCGCGGGCGTAGGCGATGAGCTCGCGGAGCCCGGGGGCGGTCGACGGTCGCGCCGGATTTCCTGTCCAGGTAGATCCGCTTGAGCGGGATCCCGGTCGCGGTCAGCGCGTCGATCTGACGATCGAGGTCCTGCTTGACGGTCGAGACGCGCGCGTAGCCGAGGTCCACGGGCGACCGTACCGCAGGTCGTGCTCGCTGTTGCACGATGCCGAGGTTTCCGAGCGTGATCGCGACCTCGGGATGCTCGGACCCGTAGACCACCTCGAGGATCGCGAGCGCGCTCCTGGCACGCGCGCGCGGCCTCAACTCCCCGAGCTGCCGTTGCACGATGCCGAGGTTGCCAAGCGTGCTCGTGACCTCGGGATGCTCGAGCCCGTAGACCGCCTCCTTGATCGCGAGCGCCCGCACAGTCAGATCGCGCGCGGCAGCGTACTGCGCCCGTGCATGCTGGTACTGACCGACCCGTGCGAGCACGACCGCGGTCAGCTCGCGCGTGGTCTCGTGGCGCTCGGCGTGGCCGGCGGCGCTGAGCGCGTGCTCAACCAGCCGCACGCACAGCGGCCACCGCTCATGCTCCCACGGCCGCTCGGGCAGCACCCGGCCGACCAGCGCGACGGCGCGTGCCGCGCTGTCGGCGCTACGTGCGCACCGGCGGCTTCCCGCGCGACCTGCTGGACGAGGCGATGCATCCCCAGCGTCTGATCGGCGGTCGCCGTCAGCAGCGCATAGCGCAGCAGCACCTCGACGGCGCCTTCGAAGCCCGCGGCGCGATCGCCGACTCGCCGCCCGCGTAGGCGTCTACGCACCGCTGCGGTTGTCGAGGCACGCGGGGGCGAGCTGCAGGGTCGGGGTCCAGTTCGTCTACGGCCAGTCGCTGCAGTGACCGCCGTCAGAAGTCCGGCGTGTCCGCACCGTCGACGCCCGCATCCCATGCGGGGTGCTCCCGAAACACGCCGTGGCGCTGATCTCCGCACCGGTAGCTGCGGTTGAGAATGATCCCGCTGCGGCGCAGTGTCAGCGACCGCATCGAGTCGCATACGTCCGTCACCTTGGCGTCCTGTTCGGATTCGTCGCGGATCTCGCAGTCCACACGGCGCGGCCCGAACGCTCGACAGCGATCAGAGCGATAAATCGTCTGCACCGGATCGTCGTTCTGCACACCACCGATCACGCTCTTAGCCTGCCGGACGGTGAGTTCTCGCGCAGTGAAGATCTTCACCTGATCGTGCGCCTTCGCGGCGCCAGGTGCGCGAAGCGTTGCGCGAAGCGTATGAAAGCGCGCCGACGGTCGCCTGGCGATGCGCAGCGTCGCGTGACCGCGACCGACGCTCTTGCGGTCCCGAGCGATCACGCGCCGGCCGCGCAGCAGCTCAAGGGTCACGACGCCGGGCCGGGTGGTCTCGATGACCGCATCCAGGCTCGTGCGTCCGATCCGCGTGTTGCGCAGCGCGACAAGAGCCCATGCCGTGGGTCCGTTTGGCTTGTAGACGACCCCGCCTCCGCCGGTGATCAACAGCCCGCCGTCCGCGGTCTGGGCGATTCCCCGCGCGTCGACCGAGCGTCCCGCAAAGTCCCACTGACGCGTCGGCCCCGAGCGCATCATCTGCACGGGATCTCGACCCTCAGCCGTGAGCCGCTGCAGCTCACCGGATGTGTTCGTCCACAGCACCGAGCCGTCCGGAAGGGACTCGACATCCGCCGGAGGGCTTTCCGTGCTGCGGACGTTATGGCTGGTCTTCATCCTGCCGTCGAGTCCGAACTCGCGCAGCGCATCCTGATCGCTGACGATGAATCGGCCGTCGCGCGTGGCAGCCAAGCCCCTGGGCACATCCAGCGACCGGACGATCGTCCTGATCACGCCAGCCGGATCAACGGCACGCACCCGCTGCTTGCCGGTTTCGGCGAACAGAAACCCACCATCGGGCAGCGGCACAATCCCATGGCTATCGGAGAAGTCGAGACTCAGAGTCGCGGCGAGCGCAGGGCCGCTGTCGCCGGTGGACCCGTTCAACCCCGCGCCACCCGCGATGATGCTCGGCTGACCGCCGGGCACCCACCGTCGAACGACCTGGCCGTCCGGGTGTGCCGAACCGTCGATGCCCAGCACGCTTCCATCTGGCGCTACAGCGAACCCCGATGCGTCAAAGCCCGCCACGCGGACGCGACGGCCATCGGGCCACAGCCGCCACGTCGGCAGATCCGCGGATGACTGTCCGTTTGAGACCAGCACGCTGCCGTCCGGCAGCATCGCGACATCCTGAGGAAATCGAAACGGTCGGGCGAGTACGAACACGCCGTCGCTGTCGTACGCGGCGCGCGCGGGCGCAGCAATCGGCACCGCCGTAGACGCCCAGGACGGACGCTCGGTCAGCATGATCGCGGCCACCAAGAGCAACACGGCCGCAACCACCGCGACGATGCGCAGCTCCGCGATGCCCCCAGCATCCGCCTGCGGCGGCCACTTCCCTGCACCGGGGCGATAGGTCATATGGCCACCCTCCTCCTGCGCGACCGCGCGGTCAACCCCGCGCCCGCGCCGGCCGCTCGACGGCCAAGTCCCCGACTTCGTAAGTAAGGCGACGTATTGGATCCGCCACGGGCCGTAGCGTGCGTGACCTGCTCAGAATGCTCTGTCATACGCGTTGAGGGCGAGCTCACCTATGGACTACATGGGCGGCCGACGTTGGTAGGGGGCCGGCGCGCTCCGCGACGCGAATACCGCCGCGGGCTGCGATCATCATCATTTGTCAGTGGCCAGCCGACGGCCGCGACGCCGAAGACGCCGGTGGATGTTGAGCTAGCGACGCGGGATCCGCGACCGGGGCGATCACGACGAACCCGCCGACATCCGGCGCGCAGATGCACTGTCATTCGACTGTCGATCTACACCCTGTCGAACGCCACCTTGGGGTCAGCGGAAACGCCGCCTTCGTGTCGAGCGAGTGGCGCCACCTCCATGTCAGTGGCGCCGTCAGCACGAGTCGTCAATCGGAAGGCGACTCGGCTGCCGGCGTGCGTGGTTTAGTGCGGCGACGTGGGTGTTCGTGTCGCCTCAGCGAGGTCCGAGGATCTGGAAGGAGCGCATCTCGCCGCGCACTCGGCGCGGGTGGTAGCCGGTGAACAATGTGTAGGAGTGCACCGTGCCGCTGCGCTGGTCGATCGCGGTGCGCACCTCCTGCGAGAGCTGCTCGTCCAGCGACCAGCGGCCGTTGCTGATGGGCGCCTTGAACTCCAGCGTGCTCGTGTTGCCGGCGGCGACGTACTCGATCTGCACGCGCACGACCCCGCGCGCACGGTCGCTGACCGTGCCTGAGGCCCGCAAGCGGCCATCGGCGATCACCGGGCGCTCGAGGCGCAGCTTGGCCTGCTGCGACGCGGCACGCAGGCGCACCGTCTGCGGACGCGTATCGGCATCGCCGCGATAGGTGATCGTCACTAGGGGCAGGCCGTACCTCGCCGTAGCGAGCGGAGCCTGACGGCCAGTGTCATTCGACCGTCGTTCTACACACCACGACCGTGCGGTCGACCTCGGTCTCGATGGCCCAGCCCGGCGGCGGCCCGGCGCGAAAGAGGGTGTCGACGACCTCGGTGGGCCCCGGAAGGCCACGGCCGCCGGACTGATCGAGGCGCGCGTCGTGGAAGGCCACGCGGCCCCCCGCGGTGACATGGGGGTGGAAGAGGTCCCAGTCGCGCCGGCAGCCCTCGCTGCTGTGATCGCCGTCGATGAACAGCAGGTCGATCGACGCGTTCCACCGGCGCGCGACGTGCTGGCTGTAGTCCACGTGCCAGTGCACCTGCGGGCCCGCTCGGGCCGCGCGCGCCACGACGCGGCGCGTCGCCCGGGGGTCGGCCGCCCACCCCGCCCGCAGGGCGTCGGGCTGCTCGCCGAACGGATCGATGAGATACAGCTCACCGTCGGGGGGCATGGCCTGGGCCAGCAGCGCCGCCGAGCCGCCCTCGTAGACGCCGATCTCCACCACCCGCCCGGACTCGGCGGCCAGCGCCGCCAGCAGTGCAGCCTCCTGCTCGCTGTGCATCGAACGCGGTGGGATCAGCCCCCAGGCCACAGCCGGCGCGCGCAGCCGCGGGCTGTGCTTCAGACGGGCGGGCGTCCCACGGCGGATGGACGCGGGTAGACGGATCGCGCCACCGTAGCGCCAGGGGGTCGCCACCGAGAGCGACCGTGACGCTCACCGCCGACCCTGGATCCCCTCGATCCCTTCGGGGAGCTGCTGCTCGAGCTCGCGCAGCACGTCATCGGGGATGGCGTCGCGCGCCCCGTCGGGCAGGCCGCTGAGGTCCAGCCCGTCCAAGAAGGCCACGACCGCGACGATCAGGGCGACGACGAGCAGCGACAGGACCGTGGACGCAATGCCCGTGACCAGGCCGACCGTGGCCCTCACCCCCTTGCGTCGCGCGACGACGGCCAGCAGGATGGCCAGGAGGCCCAGTGGCAGGGACACGAAGAACAACAGCCCGAAGCTGAGCACGACGGCCAGCAGCGCAAGGGTGCCAAGAACGGCGGACAGGGTCGACATACGCGGTCACCTCTCCCGTGCCCTGCCGGGGTAAACGGGGACGGCTAGGCCGCGCCGTGTGACTGGTACGCGCCGCCGGCGCTGGCCGCCGCCCGCGCGCGGCGCGCCTGCGCCCGCGCTTCCTCGTGC
>JALZJA010000192.1 GCA_030860005.1 Actinomycetota bacterium | reverse complement strand
CGCCAGCAGTGCGAGCCGCGTGCGCCGCAGCAGCACGTCGCCGAGCGAATGCGCCTGCTCGCGCCGGGCCGCGTAGACGACCTCGGCGAGCAGGTCGGGCAGGTCGGAGACGATCGGCGCGGCGAGTTCCTCGCGCTCGCGCGCGATCGCCAGGACATCGTGCGCCGCATGCCCGTAGCGACCGGCCAGCGCGGCGTACGCGAATTCCGGGAGGCCGTGCACGCGCGGCAGGTCCGAGACGGCGACGGGTGCGCCGAGCGGGATCTCATGCGTGCGGCACTTGGCATCGCGCGCATCGCGTTCGACGAGGCGGTCGACCGCGAGCTTCGCCATCCGCCGCCACGTCGTGAGCTTGCCGCCGGTGATCGTGACCATGCCGCTCGACGTCTCGTACAGCTCGGCCTTGCGCGAGATGTCGACGGACTTCTTCGGGTCGCCGGTCGAGATGAGCGGCCGCACCCCGGCGTAGGCGCCGGTGAGGTCGCTCGCCGTCAGCGAGCTGCCGAAGTACTCGTTGGCGGCGCTGAGCAGGTAGTCGACGTCCTGCGCCGACGGCGAGATGTGCTCGAGCTCGCCCTCGTAGTCGTTGTCGGTCGTGCCGAGCAGGGTCCGGCCGAGCCACGGCAGCGCGAAGATCGAGCGCCCGTCGTCCGTCGGCACGATCGCGCCGCCGCCGCTGAGCGGAAGGTCCTCGTGGCGCAGCGTGATGTGCGTACCGCGGCTCGGCCGGATGCGCGGCACCTCGGCCTCGTCGTGCAGCTCCCCGGGGCGCAGGCGGTCGGCCCACACGCCGGTCGCGTTGACGACGTTCGCGGCCCGCACGACGAGCTCCTCGCCACCGTCGGTCGGTCGCACGCGCACGCCCGCGGCGCGGCCGGACTGCTCGACGAGCTCGACGACCTCGAGCCGGTTGGCGCAGACCGCGCCGAAGCGCTCGGCCTCCGCCAGGACGGTCAGCACGAGCCGCGCGTCGTCGGTCTGGCAGTCATAGAACAGATAGCCGGACGTCGGCGCGCGGGCCGCGAGCGCGGGCACGAGCTCGAGCACCTCCACGCCCGAGATGACCCGGTGACGCTCGGGGCTCCATTCCGAAGGGTCGGCCGCGACCGCGCGCTCGGCGGTGGAGCGACCGCGCAGGCGCGGCCTGCCGCGGCCGCGCAAGCGCTCGACGGCCATGACATCGTAGAGGTTCAGCCCGACGCCGATCAGCCGGTCGGGACGCTGGCCGTCGAATGCGGCTACGACGAGCGGCAGCGGTCGCACGAGGTGCGGCGCCAGCGCGACCATGAGCTGGCGCTCGAGCAGCGCCTCGCGGACGAGCCCGAGGTCGAAGTTCTGCAGGTAGCGCAGGCCGCCGTGGACGAGCTTCGACGAGCGGCTGGACGTGCCGGCGGCGAAATCGGCCTTCTCGACGAGCGCCACGCTGAAGCCGCGCGCCGCGGCGTCGAGCGCGACGCCCGCGCCCGTGATGCCGCCGCCGACGACGACGACGTCGAACGCATCGGCAGCGAGGGCCTCGACGGCGTCGGCGTGGGCGATCATCCGAGCCAGTCTGCCACGGGCTTCAGCCCAGACCCGCCGCTGCCGAGTGGAGTCCTAGACCGGCCCAGGCCTCCCGGCAAAGCGCTCCCGCCGAACAGGCACCGCGCGTGCCGGGTGGGCCGCGCCGGACAGCCGGTCCGCTGCTACAGCGCGCTGAGCTCCGACGTGATCTCCGCGACGCTCTCCTTCGCGTCGCCGAAGAGCATCTGCGTCTTGTCGTCGTAGAACAGTGGGTTGTCGATGCCCGCGAAGCCGAAGGACATCGAGCGCTTGATCACGATGACCTGATTGGACTCGTCGACGTTGAGGATCGGCATGCCGTAGATCGGCGAGTCGGCTTTCGTGCGCGCATCGGGGTTCGTGACGTCGTTTGCGCCGATGACGATGGAGACGTCGGTGCGGCTGAACTCGGGGTTGATGTCGTCCATCTCCTTGAGCTGGTCGTACGGCACGTCGGCCTCGGCGAGGAGCACGTTCATGTGGCCGGGCATGCGGCCCGCGACCGGATGGATCGCGTACTTGATCTCGATGTTGCGCTTCTCGAGCTCCTTGGCCATCTCGCGGACGGCGTGCTGGGCCTGGGCGACCGCCATGCCGTAGCCGGGCACGACGACGACCTGGCTCGCGTACGCGATCAGGATCGCCACGTCGGCGGCGCTCGTCGAGCGGACGGTGCCGCCGGTCTCTCCCCCGGCGCCCTCGTCAGCGGCTACCGCGCCGCCGAACCCGCCCATCAACACGGAGCCGATCGAGCGGTTCATGGCCTTCGCCATCTGGTCGGTGAGGATCGTGCCCGAGGCGCCGACGATCATGCCGGCGACGATCATCGCCGTGTTCTCGAGCGCGATGCCGGCGGCCGCGGCGCTGAGCCCCGTGAACGCGTTCAGCGTCGAGATGACGACCGGCATGTCGGCGCCGCCGATCGGCAGCACGGCGAGGTTGCCGAGCACCGCGGCCGTGACGAGGATCAGGATGAACAGGCCCTCGCTCGTCGAGCCGAGCAGGATCGCGATGCCGGCGCCGACGGCGATGACGAGCAGGCCGATGTTCACGAACAGGCCGGCCGGGATCTTGACCGGGGTGCCGGAGAGGAGCCCCTGGAGCTTGGCGAAGGCGATGTTCGAGCCCCAGAACGAGATCGATCCGATGATCGCGCCGAGGATCAGGGGGACCCCGATCGCGAGGTCCGCGCTGAGGTCGCCGCCGTGCTGGCGAAACTCTGCCCACGCGATGAGCGCGACCGCCCCGCCACCCACGCCGTTGAAGAGCGCGACCATCTGCGGCATCGCGGTCATCTCCACCTTGATCGCCGCGGGGACGCCGACGGCCGTCCCGACGACGAGGCCGATCGCGATGAGCAGGAAATCCGAGGCCGTGAGCTCCGGGGCCAGCAGCGTCGCGACAACGGCGAGGAGCATGCCGGCGGCCGCGATCTTGTTGCCCCGAACGGCGGTCGTAGGGCTCGTGAGCTGCGCCAGGCCGGTGATGAACAGCGAGAACGCGACGATGTAGCACACGTTGATGAAGTTCTCGTCCTGGAGGAAGGACGTGGCGATCGGCGCGCTCATGCGGCTTTCTCTTCCGGCGGCTCGGAGGGAGGCTCGGCCTCTTCGGCCTCGTCCTCGTCCTCGTCCTCGTCCTCGTCCTTGGGCGGATCCGGCTTCTTCTTGAACATGCTCAGCATGCGGTCCGTCACGAGAAAGCCGCCGACGACGTTGATCGTGCCGAACGTGATCGCGATGACGATGATGAGCGTGACGAAGACGCCCTCGGCTTTGGTCATCGCGATGAGGCCACCGAGCAGGACGATGCCGTGAATCGCGTTCGTGCCCGACATGAGCGGCGTGTGCAGCGTGTTGGGCACCTTCGAGATGACCTGAAAGCCGACGAACGCGGCCAGCATCAGGATCGCGATCTGTGCCAGCAGGTCCATCAGTCGGTCCTCTCGCGCTCGGCTGCCGGTTCGTCGGCCGCGGGCCCGTCCTCCGGCTCCTCCGCGTCCTCCGCGTCCTCCTGCGGCTCCTCCGCGTCCTCCGATTGCTCGTCCGGCGACTCCTCGTCGTCGGGCCCCTCCGCGTCCTCCGGCTCCTCGTCGTCGGACTCCTCGTCGTCGGGCTCCTCGTCGGCCGCCGAGGGGGGCTCGGACGCCTCGCTCGATCCGTCCGCTCCGTCGGCGGCCTTCCTGGCCGCCTCATGCACGATCTCCCCGTTGCGCGTGATGCAGGCGCCGTCGATGATCTCGTCGTCGAAGTCGAGGTTGAGGTTCCCCTCCTCGTCGATGAACAGCTCGAGCAGCGACTGGACGTTGCGCGCATACAGCGACGACGCGTGCTCGGCCATCGAGGTCGCCAGGTTCAGCGGCGAGACGATCGTCACGTCGTGCTTGACGACGGTTTGGCCGGGCTCGGTGAGCTCGCAGTTGCCGCCGGTCTCGCCCGCGAGGTCGACGATCACGCTGCCCGGCTTCATGTTCTCGACGCTCCCGGCGGTCACGAGCCGCGGCGCCGGCCGCCCCGGAACCAGCGCCGTCGTGATGACGACGTCGAAGGTCGCGACCTTCTCCGCGAGCTCCTTCTGCTGGGCGGCCTTCTCGTCGTCGGTCAGCTCGCGCGCGTAGCCACCCTCGCCCTCAGCGTCCTTGCCGGCCTCGAGCTCGAGGAACGTCGCGCCGAGCGACTCGACCTGCTCGGCGACCGCCGCACGCACGTCGTAGCCCGTGACCTGGCCGCCCAGGCGCCGAGCCGTCGCGATCGCCTGCAGGCCTGCGACGCCGGCGCCGAGCACGAGCACCTTCGCCGGCGGCACCGTTCCGGCAGCGGTCATCATCATCGGCATGAAGCGGCCGAGGTGCTCGGTCGCGACGAGCACCGACTTGTAGCCCGCGACGTTGGACTGCGAGGACAGCGCGTCCATCGCTTGCGCGCGCGAGATGCGCGGGATCGCTTCCATCGCGAACGACGTCGTGCCCGCGGACGCGAGCGCCTTTGTCGTGTCGGGTTGCGACAGGGGCCCGAGGAACCCGACGAGCACGGTGTCGCTGCCGAGCTTGCCGATCTCCTCGGCGTTCGGGAGGGCGACCTTCACCACCACGTCGGCGCTCCACACGTCGTCGCCGATCGTCGCGCCCGCCTCTTCGTAGGCGGCGTCGAAGAGCATCGCCTCCTCGCCCGCGCCCGACTCCACGACGACCTCGACGTCCTTCGCCGTGAGCTTGCGCACGACCTCGGGCACGAGCGCGACTCGGCGCTCCCCCTCGGCCGTCTCTCTGGGAACTCCCACCTTCACTCGGCTGGGGAACCTATCCGATCCGGTGCCAGCAGCGTCAACTCAGGGTGCCCGGATCGGAAACGGCCTACGCGCCAGGGCGGTGAGCACCTGCGCCGTCACCCAGACCGGCGACTGCTGACTCGTGCGCGAGTAGCGGAATGACCCCGAGCCGTTCTGCAGCGAGCGCAGGTATTCGAGCGGCGTACGCCCGCTTCCGACGCGGACCTTGTCGATGCTGCGCCCGGCGGCGACGAGTGCCTGGACCGCCCATGCCGTCGACTGGGCGTTGGAGGTGCCGCTCTTCTTCAGCGGCATCCCGCCGTCCGGGTTCTGCTGGGCGACGAGGAACGTCGCCGCCCGGCCCGCCGTCTTCGTCGAGCGCTTGCCCGCTGCCACGAGCGCCTGCAACGCGGCCGCCGTGTCGTCGATCCCGCTCGCCCCGCCCTTGCGCGAGAAGTTGAAGCCTCCGTCACCGTTGCGCTGGGACGCAAGCCAGCTGGTGGCCCTGCGAACGACGGAGTCGTTGCGCGAGCGTCCTGTGGCCCGAAGGGCCAGGATCGCGAACGCGGTCTGGTTCACGAGCCCGGCGAACGACCCGTTCTTGCGCCGCTTGCTCACGAGCTCCCGGGCGAGGTTGCGGCCACGAACGTTGCGCACCGACCGTCTGGCGGCACGCAGCGCGAGGATCGTGCGCTCGATATCGCCGATCCCCCGGATCTGGCCGACGTTCTTCACGATGTAGTCGACTCCGGAGCGGCCGGAGTGCTGCACGCCGTTGGGACTGCGACCGGCGGCCGCGATGCCGATGACCGCCCAGCTCGTGTAGAGCTGGCTGGACGGACCTCCGCCGCCGGCGGGAAAGCCGCCGTCTGAGTTCTGCACGCCGTCGAGGTAGCCGATCGCCTTCGAAGCCGCGCTCGCGGCCCGCGCCTCGCTCGCGCCCGGGCCCGCGATCGCCGCCGCGCCGAGCGCGAGGACCAGTGCGCCGACCACCACGGAGC
>JALZJA010000085.1 GCA_030860005.1 Actinomycetota bacterium | reverse complement strand
CGCGAGCATCGTCTTGCCGACGCCCGGCGGGCCGGACAGCAGCAGGTTGTGCCCGCCGGCGCCGGCAATCGTCAGGGCGCGGATGGCGTCGGGATGGCCGCGGACGTCCGCGAGGTCCGCGTCGCCCTGCGCCTCCGACGGCCCCGGTCGGGGCGGCCCTTCCGGTAGCGGGGGTGGTGCTGCGCCGCGCAGCACCTCCACGACGGCGCGCAGGGTCCCGACTCCGGCCACCGCGAGCCCGTCCACGAGCGCCGCCTCGCGCGCGCATTCGCGTGGGACGAGCAGGCGCTGCAGCCCTGAGCGCAGCGCGCCCTCGGCGACCGCGAGCGCGCCGCGGCAGTGGCGCAGCTCGCCGCCGAGCGACAGCTCTCCGAACACCGCCCACGGCTCGAGCTGCTCGAGCGGAAGCTGTTCGGAGGCGGCGAGGACGCCGCACGCGGTCGCGAGATCGAAGCCCGGCCCGACCTTGCGCAGGTGCGCGGGCGCGAGATTGACGGTGATGCGCCGCTGCGGGAACGCAAAGCCCGAGTTCAGCAGTGCCGCGTGGACGCGCTCGCGCGATTCGCGCACGGCCGCGTCGGCGCGTCCGACGATCGTGAACGCGGGCAGGCCGCGGCGCACGTCAACCTCAACGGTGATCCGTCGCGGGGCCAGGCCGTCGATTGCGAACGTGGTGACGCGGGCGAGCATCGCGACGACGCTACGCGCGAACGCGTCACCGAACAGCACGTGACTGTCACAACAGACGCGCGGAACCGGTACGCGATTGCGACACACCGTGACGGCGCGCGCTCGCTGCGCAGTATTGGCACAGACACGTGCTGAGATGGCACGTGGTTGCGCCTAGCGTCACCGTCCGTGGCAACCGACATCCGCCAGTACATGGGCAGGGTAGGCGAGCGCCTGGCGCTCGAGCATCTCGAGCGCCTCGGCTACCGCCGCGTGACGCAGAACCACCGCACGCGGTTCGGTGAGCTCGACCTCATCGTCTGCGATGACGACCGCCTCGTCTTCGTCGAGGTCAAGACGCGGAGTGCTTCGGGGCGGGCGGGGTCAGCGATCGAGGCGATCTCCCGCGACAAGCAGCGGCGCGTGCGCGCCATGGCGGCCGCCTGGCTGGCCGAGACGTCCGACCGGCCGCGCTCGCGCGAGCTGCGCTTCGATGTCGTCGGCGTGACCGTCGACCGCCACGGCCGGCTCGTCCGGCTCGATCACCTGGAGGCTGCGTTTTGACCGGGCTCAGGTGATGGGTGCCGTGGGCCGTCGGGGTCGTGGCTGCCCGGCCGCGTGGTTGACGAACAGCATCGCTAAAGGCATCGGCTCCAGGCGTTCGGACCGATCGGCGAGGGTGGTCGGGAGCGAGCAACCACTAGTCAATAGCGAGCGAGCCTCATACCGCCGAGACGCGGGCCGCGTGGTGAGTTGGGCCGTGCGGGCTGCGTTGGCGGGGTGGCCACGTTAGCCTCGGCTAGTTGTGAAGCCCGCTTCGGGGCTGACGATCTTGCGACCGTCCGGGAGGCGCCCGTGGCCACCATCTCAAGCCTACTGGCCGATCACGTCACGCTGCGCGTGCGGTCGGTCGACCGGTTGTTCTTGCAGGGCTACGTGCCGAAGCTGCAGACGGCGGGGATGCTGATCCGGTTTTTGCTGGAGCGCGGTTTCCCGATCCCGTCGCCGACGTTGCTGGGCAAGATCGGCCGCGCCTACAGCGCCGCGATCGATCAGTTCGCGTTGGATCATGAGCTGGCGGTCGTGCGGTTCGCCAAACAGGACTGCAAGGAGGACGTCGCCCGCGAGCACTTCCAGCGCGCGGAGCGCGAGGATCGCTTCGGCGTCGTGCTGATCGGCGTCGCGCAGGAGAAGACCAGCGCGTGGCGGGGCTGGCGTGACGGCGGCCCCGACGGTCACCCGCACTTCGAGTTCTCACGCCAAACGGTGTTCGTCAATCACTACTACTTCTACATCCGCGACCGCGACTGGGGCCCGGGATTCATCAAGACCGTCGCCTACGCGCCGTTCAGCGTGTGGGTGTATCTCAACGGGCACGAGTGGGCCAAGCGCCAGGCCGCACCGCGACATCGGTTTCGGGGCGCTGGACAACGGCTTCGCGGCGTGCGAGGACCCGTCGGCGTTGCAGACGATCTGCGACTCGCTGTCGGCCGATGACGTGCGAGCATTCTTCGAGCGCTGGATGGCGCGGCTGCCCAGCCCCTTCACCGCGCAGGACCGCGCCCGCGGCTACAGCCACGAGCTCGCGTTTCGTCAGCTTGAGATCTCCGACACCCATGTCTTTGACCGGCCCGCCGCCGGCCGCGCGTGGTTTGAGCGCACCCTGCCCGATCAGCTCACATTGGGACGTCCGGACCAGGTCGCGATCGTCTTTGATCGCCGCGTCAGCAGCCGCACGCCGGGACGCTTTGCGACGAAGGTCATCAACCGCGGCGTCGAAGCGGCGATCCAGGTGCACTACCGCTCCTCGAAGGTCAAGCAGTACTTCAAAGAGGGCCGTGCGCTCAGAACCGAGACGACGATCAACGACACCCGCGACTTCGCTGTCGGCAGACGCCTGACCGACGAGAACTGGCAGGCGCTACTCCGGATCGGGCACCGCACCAACCAGCGGCTCATGGCCGCCCAGCTTGACGCGTGCCAATGCGCGCCCGACGCCACGACGCTTGAGCGCCTGGTGTCGCCGTCCATCCAGGACGGCCTACACGCCCCCGGCCTGCGCTTCGGAGACCGCAGAGCGATGGCGCTGCTGGCCTGCCTATGCCATCACCGCCACCTATTCAACGGGCTGACGAACCGCAGCCTGCGCGAGCTGATCGCCGGCCTGATCGACGGCTACAGCTCAAGCCAAGCGACCTATGACCTGCGGCGCGCGCGCCGCAACGGCCTGATCCGACGCATCCCCCGCAGTCAGCGCTACGAACTGACCACCGAGGGCCGCCGGCTCGCCGTCTTCTTCACGAAGACCTACACGAGGATCGTCAACCCATCGCTCGCCGAGCTGGACCCCACCCTGCCCGACAACGTCGCACGCCGCTCACCGCTGGCCCGCAGCTGGCGCGATTTCGAACACGCACTCGCGCACAACATCGGTCAGGCCGCGCTCGCGGCCTGACAACTTGACCAATTCGTTCAACTTCCAACGACCTAGCGGAGCTAGGTGACGGATGGCGCTGAAGCGCCAGACGATCCGTCACAAGTGCGCGTAAGTCATGCAGAAGCGGCGGAGCGCGCCTGCCATTCGGATCATCCGTCACATCTGGTC
>JALZJA010000189.1 GCA_030860005.1 Actinomycetota bacterium | reverse complement strand
GCACACGCCCGCGCCGCGCGGCGCGCAGCAGCGGCGCGGCGTAGGCGAGCGCCTCGCGGGCGGTGAAGCCCTGCGCCAGGCGAGCGTCGACGCGCGACTGGATCTCGTTGCGCAGCGCGGCGACGCGCTGGGCATAGAGCTCGTGACGGGACGGGATCGCGGCTTGGCGCCAGCCGATCGGCTCGGCGGCGGATGACATCGACGTGGTGGTCGTGCTCATGGTCTGCATGTGGCCCTCCTTCGGGCGTGTGATGGGTCCGCGAGGCCGTCGCGGGGCGGTGAACGACGAACGGCCCGTCCCGCGCTGTCTGGCGCAAGCGGGCCTTTCGTGAGGTGTGGCGAAGCGCGCGTGACGCGTGCCCGCTCAGCGTGCGAACGCGCCCTTTCGGGCATCGCGTGCGCGACGCTTCTTTGGGTGCGGCCCACGGCCGCCGCGCACGGGTCAGCTGGGACGCATCGCCGCGGTCTTACTGCGCAGCGCTGTCATGCATGGCACATCTCTTTCGCCGGCCATGCGGCGCTCACACGCCGCGCGCGAAGCCGTGGCTCAGTCGCCGTGGGCGAGGTCCAGATCCTCCAGGTCGCGCAGGTCCCGCGGGCGCCCGGCGGCGCGCTTCATCTGGCGCAGATGGGCAAGCGAGCACACCCGCAGCGCAAGGCCCATGTAGTTCACATCGATCGCGTCGCGGTCGAGATCGCCAAAGGCAGGAATGGCGTCTGACTCCTGCAGGATGTCCAGCTGCCCGAGTTGCGTCTCCAGCTGAAAGCTGCCGCCCTGCGCGAGCCCCTCGGCTTCGGTCGGCTGGTTGGGCAGAAGCTCGGTGTCGACGCCGATCTGGCGCGCTTCGAGCGCGCGCAATGCCGCTGCCAGGCGCGCGAGGTTGTCGTGGCCGGGATCGGGAACGATGTCCACGTCCTTGGTGCCGCGCACCACACCATGCACACCAACAGCGATGCCACCGATGACCACGAACCGCACGCCGGCGTCGGTCAGCGAGCGCAGGAGCGCCTCAGGGTCGAACGTCGCCATCGCGTGCTGCGCTGTCGGCAAGGCCGGTGAGGAACTTCGCGAGGCGCAGGGTCTCGCCCAGCAGTTCGCCTCGCGGGCGCTTGGCGTCAGAGCGCAGACGCTCAACCCGGACGCGCTCGTTGCGCTCGGCGAACGACGAGCGGTCCGTGGCGGCCTCGGTCGGCGGACGTTGATGCGGCACGGCGCCGCCCATGCTACCCGGGGTAACCGTCTGCTCTCGCGCGCGGCCGCTGCTTGTGTGGGTTCGCTTGGCGACCGTCTGGCAGCGCCCTGGCGGGCAGCTCTCGCGCCCCCCGTTGTTCATGGTCGTGGTTGTGCTCTGCATGTGGCCCTCCTTCGGGCGTGTGATGGGTCCGCGAGACGGTCGCGGGGCGGTGAACGACGAACGGCCCGCCCCGCGGTGGCGGGGACGGGCCTCTCATGGGTGCTGTCGATCCTGTGTGCTGGGTGGTCAGCCCCATCGGGCGGCCACGCCCACACATGCGCGCGCGGCGTTCAACCGGACGCCGGTGCCGCTAACAGCTGAAGCGCACTGCGACGCGCAGCGCCCCCGGATGTCGGAACGGCTCAGCCTTCGCCGTCCGACCCAGTGATCGCGGGCTCAAGCGCCGCACCGCCCACTCCGTCTGACACGATGTCGTACCGTCGTCGTCGTCGTCGTCTTCGCCGCCTCGGCCGCTTTCCACCGGCCTTCGGACGTGCGTGTGCGCGAGGCCTGCCCGCGGCCGGCCTTCGCGGGCACACCCACGCCCCGGCGGTTAGGTCAGGATGCGCTGGCGTTGAGCCTCACCAGTCACCTCCGTCGTCCTGGCAGCCCAGTGCGCGCATTCTTCGTGGAGCGTCTTTCGGCCACCGGTTCAGTGGTCCGCGGGGCGTCCGCGCAACTGCGCGAGGGTCGCAAACGGGCGCCGCTCGCCGCTAGCGCCGACGTCAACCACGGCCGCGCTGGTACCGCCGTGGACTATCTTCTGCGATTCGCCCTTGCGCCCGACCCCTGTCCGGCGCACAGCGCCGGTCGGAAAGGCGCAGGCATGCTCGGCAGAGACGCCTCGATGAGCGCGATGGTCGCCGTCGACGAGGCTCTGACGTTCGTCGCCAACCTGGCTCCGCACCGGCGGAACGTCACTGACGAGCAGTGGCGCGCGATGACGCAGATCAGTCTCTTGCTGGCCACGCTGGAGGTCGTCTATCGGTCGGGTCTGCCGCCGCCGTTCCTCGAGGAGCTCGACAACGTTCCGTCGCGCTGGCGCGAGTGGACGGACGTGGTCTGCACCGAAGCCGAGGTCGAAGACGTCGCGATCCTCGGCTGGGCCGCCACCCAAGATCACCACGACCTTCGCGGACGCTCGCTTCGTTGTAACCCACATTTCGCCCAGACCCGAGCCCTCGGCGGCGCCGACGCGGACCTACTCACCGACGCCGGGCTGCTGCTGGACTTCAAGTCCACCAGCACGACCAGTGTGTGCTCTCGCACAGACATCTGGCAACTATGCGGCTACGCCCTCGCGGACACCGAGGACGAGCTTGGGATCACCAGCGTCGGTCTCAGCGCGCTTCGCTGGCGCACCCGCGTTGTCTGGCCTCTGAGTGAACTGCTCCGGGAGCTCGCCGACGAGCCAGTGCACCTTCCATCTCTTCGCAACGACTTCGCCGCCACCGTGCACCGTCCACGACCGCAGCGCCAGCCGCGTCGAGCCACCATCCGCCGCAGGACCGAGTCCCCGTAGGGTCACGCCTCGTCGCCTTGGCGTCGAGACCTACGCTCCCGCAGATGCTGCGCATCGAGTCCGAGGCACGCCGCCCACCAGCGGCTACCACGTCCGCGGTAGATGACGCTCATCAGCCCCTGTCGCCCCGCGGCGACGAACTCCGCCCGGCTCGGCCAGCGGTCCTTGCCGGCACACATCAGCCGCAGCTCGCGCTCGATGCGTTCATCGGTCCAGCGGCAATGCCCGGCGGCCGGCATCCCAAGCTCCGACGCCCAGCGCTGCGTGCCACCGCTGCGCCGCACGGCGTCCGCCAGGCCGGCCGGTCCGTGATCGCGCAACCACGCCCGCGACGGAAAGCGCGCAGGCCGGTGCGCGCGCAACAGCTCCCGCAGCGCCTCCCGGATCTCGCCGTCACTGAGGCGCGCGCCCACGCGATGGTCGACGACCGGCACCCCCAGTTCACCGGCCCAGCGCTCCGGCCCGCCGAATCGCATCAGAGCCTCATGCAATCGCTTGCGCCCATCACCAGCAAACGTCCGGTACGACGGCCACGCGTCGAAGCAGCGCTGCGCGAACCACGCCTCGAGCTCCCGCCCGACCCTGTCCTCCGTCCAGCCACCAGGCACACCGGGACGATGCCATGCTGGCGACGGTCGTGTGGGTATCTCCAATGCGGCGGGCAGCTCGGGTGACACGCGAGCTACCCCTGGATCTGATCCCCGACCAGCAGCTCAAGGTCCTTGACGAGGATCTCGAGGCGGCCGGTGCGTCCGAGTCGCCGGTTTCGCTCGCGGCCCCTTTGCGCGAAAGGAGGCGCCTCGATCGCGTCACCGAGACGCTCGCTGCGGACGAAACGCGAGCGTGTCGCCGGGTGCCCGTCGCGCGCTCGCTTTTCGGAGTCGAGCGGCAGCCCGCACTTCAGCCAGGTCGTCTGCCGCAGGCTGACTGCCTGGATCCGTCCGGGTTCTTATGCCGACCTCGCCACCGGGTTCACAACGGGCCGTGGGGCACTTCAACTCGGACATCGGCATGACGACGCGGTCGGCATTAATCACGTAATGCCGACGTCGGCATGACGCGATGTTCTCCGCCGCGCTGTCGGCGCTTGATCCGTCGTGCTGGCGCACGACGACAGGCACATCGGCGTGTCCGAGCTCGCGGCAGGCCGCGAAGCGGTGATAGCCCGAGACGAGCTCATAGCCATCCTCGACGGACACGATCAACGGCACGAGCAGCCCGCGCAGCGCGATCGACTGCGCCAGGCTCTCGACGTTCACCGGATCGAGGTCGCGCACGTTCTCGCGCAGACGGATCTCGTCCAGCGCCAGGCGCAGCTCGCTGGCAGGGGTGCTGATGGTCATCATGGGCCTCCTTGGCCTGTGGGTGGTGAGTGGCGATGGGCCTCGGGTCCGCTGAGCGATCACGCCGCGCAGCGACACCGCGGACCGGCCGTCTGTTGGGTGTGCGTACGGCTGATCGGCCGCACGTTCGCCGGGCGTGCGACGCCTCGTGATGGCGCTCGTCGGAGCGGCTACTTCGTCTTGCGTGTGCGGCGTGCGAGCACGGCGGCTCAACCGCGCGCCCTACGACATCGGTCGACGGCGCCACGCGGCGGCCCACGCTTCGGCGACGAAGCCATGCTGCACAAGCAGCTCTCAGCGCCGGAGCTGGTCGCCCGGGCAGGTGCACCCCGGGCAGCGAAGCCGAAATGCGCTTGTCAGTTCGCAGCTCGTCGCGACGGCACGTCGCATCGCACCGTCCGTGGGAACCGCCGCCGTTCCGGTCCTGGGGTCGCGCGTCGTTCTCCTTGCTGGTCGTGGACGCTCGCAAGCACTCCCCGGTCGTGCCTGCAGCTCGGCTCGCCCCACGTGGGCGCCGCGTACACCGTGCACTTCGTGAGGCACTCGACGGCGACACCGGGCGTCATGGCTTGTCGTCTGACCGCTGTTCGCCCGTCGCCCCAGAGGGTCGCTGTCGCCTCGGCAACTGACGCCGCGAGCGACATCTGCCGACGCTGCGAAGCTCGAAGACCGGCGTCAGGTTGGGCGGGATGCTGCTGAACTGCGGCTACTGCTCGGATCCGCGACCACGCGGGGTGTGCCAGGCAGGCACATGCAAGAAGAAGCCCGGACTGTGACCGGCGAACGCCACGCACGCAAGCCCGCCGGCCTTGCCGAATGCTCTTCTGTCCCGGGACAGCGACCGCCGCGCGGACGCCTTGACGCCCGGTGGCTACTGGGCGGACGTGCCGTCCGCGGTTGCCGTTTGGCATCCCGGAGAGGACCACCAAACGGCAACGGATTCGGCATGCTGACGGGCAAGCGGCAACGAAACGACCCCAACAACGCGTTTCGGCACGGTTCCCGGCTCAACCGACCACGATGCCCGCCTCAGCCGGGGGCATCCGGTGCACCGCGCTTGACAAACGACCCTCGATAAGAGTTAGGCGGCGATCTTCAGTCCGCCGGGGGTGCGGGCGACACCGACTGAGAGGGCGACGGCTTCGAGCAGGCTGGCGCCGATGAAGCGCGTGGATCGACTGTCGAGATCAAGGATCGCGGCGGCGGCTTGTCGGCGGGTGATGCGGCGTTGATCGCGTAGCCGGACGAGCGCGTCGGCGAGCTGTGCTCGTTGTTGGGGTGTGTCGATCTGTGCTGCGACGGCGGTGAGGGCGTCCCAGCCCCAGTCGGGATCATCGTCGGCGATTGACGTTCGCAGGCGTTGGAGGTCAGGACCGATGAGCTTGGGGAGCGTGACGAGCAGCGAGAGGTCGGTCGCCGGCATGTCCAGCAGACCTTCCCAGAGGTCGTCCAGCGCGCTCTCAGAGAGGTCCGCGATGTCGAGGGCGGCCTCGCGCGCGACCAACGAGACGCGGGCGCGCGCGAGTTCGTCCTCGGAGGGGCCGCGTTGCTGGCCGCAGCAGCGCTTGACCTTGTGTCCTGAGCCGCAGGGGCAGCGGTCGTTGCGTCCAGGTCCGGGCATCGCTCCTCCGGTAGATCGAGTGCCGTCCAGGGTTGCATCGCCGGCGGTCGGAAGGACGCCGATCTCGCGAGGCGTTGTCGGATCGCGCGACGGCACTCTGGATATGGCCACACGGCGTCGAGCGGGTCTCACTCCGGTCGTGCGTGTCATGGTTCGCCGGCTTCTGCTTGGCGCCGGAACCGATCGCGCTCGGCGCTCGGGAGGGCACTTCTGCTTTCACGCGAAAGCGAAACTATGAGGACTCCGCGGCCGGGCTGCTCAATCCGCATGGAAGGGGCAGCGGGCGCGCGGATCCAGGGTCAATCCCTTCGACTAGTATCAGGTCGCCACTCGCCGCATCCCGCCGATATTTGAACCCTTGGCGGAACTCGTTCGCGGTCTGCTGCCGCACTTGGACTTCGTGTCTGCCGACTTCAGTACCCGAGGCAGCGGGCTGGGTCCTCGTCGCTGCAGAGGGCCAGCGCGAGGCCGTCGCGGCCGCGACGAAGCTACGAGACGCGCTGTCGGTGCCGGCCTTGCCCTTTGCGTCGCGGAGCGAGGTTTTCTTGCGGAAGTCGAAACGCCTGCGTAGTTTGAAGACGAGCGTGGCCGGCTTGAGGAGCTTCGCCTGCGGGCGCTCGAGTCCTCCCCGCGTGCGGCCTGGGCCTTTGGGGGTCCCGGCTTTCGGGCACGGAGCGCGCTGCGCGGGCGCTGATCTTAGCGGCGCCGTTTCGCGAGACGGGCTATCGCTATCTGGTGCAGGCGCTCGAGCGCGGCGGCGGGGGGCCGAAGCTCTGAAGGTGTTCGATCAGGTTCGCCGACTGCTGCAGGAGGAGCTCGGCGCGCCCCGGAGCTCCGCGGTGCGGTCGCTGAACGAGCGGCGGCTCAGTCAGCGGGAGCCCGCACCGAGCACGAAGATCCGCTTGCCGTCGGTTCGCCGAAGGGCGCGCGAAGCGGGCTGAGTTGGGCGGTCCAGATGCAACAGTCAGTGGAGCACCGCAACTCCAGAAATGCGGAGGGCCGGCTGTCGGCCCTGGCCGCCGTTCACGCCAGTGAGCCGGTGCACCCGGATGACGAGCGCCCGGGTGACTACGTGATCGTGGCGCAGCGCCTGTGTCAGCGGTCCACGCCGGGCCAGATCCGCGCGACCGCGCGGGCTGCACTGCGTCGACAGCTCCGCGAGCGGGTCGCTCTGTGAGGCCACTCGGAGAGGTTCCACGCTAACTTTGGTCTTGTTATCACCTGTCGGCGGTTGTAACCTCGCTTGCTTACCGGCGGGGGACAGAGCAGCAAGGTTGGCCGCCAGGCGGGTACAGACCCCGCTCCAAGGCTAGGTGGACTGACGAGATGGCGCTGCGATTTGACATCACACGCCCCGACGATCTGCTCAACCTGCAGATCGAAGGCGTCAATCTCAGGCTTGACACGACAGACGCAACCCGTCCCGCACTTGTCGTCGCGGACGTGCAACACGCGGCCTACCTCGTCGTCACGTTCCCTCCCCAGGCAGTGGCTGAGACCGCCTACTTCGAGAGCTCGAGCCTTAAGCCAGACGCTCCTAGTCCGTCGGAGCCAGCGAACAGCCCCGGCGCCAAGACGTCGGACGATCCTCTCAATCTTCCCGGCGTTGCCGGAGCGCACCCCAGCGTCGCGCAGCTGGCGCACCGCAGTCGCTTGGTCTTCGACATCTCCCCCGTCACCCGGATCCCATATTCGATGGCGGGCCTACTGGACTGGTCACAGCTGCGACTGAACGTCAGCCCGATCGCCGCGATCGGACCCAATCCACCGGCGGAGCAGATCACAGGCGCGCCGGCGATCGCCCCACCGGGGCCAAATGAGACCGCCCTCGAGCTGCCCTATCGATTGTGGATCTCTCCCAATCGCGACGTCGCCTGGAGTCATCGGCTGACGCCCTTCACGGCGCGAGGCCGTACCGAGCTCTGGCACACCCGGCTGATGGCACGTCAGGGGCAGCTTGCCGGTGATCCGACAGTCGGCGGTCGCGTGGCCCTTCGCGCCATCTGGTCGCCGGACTACGACCAGGCCGCTCCGCCGGCGCCCGCCAAATCGGACGCCGATCTCGGTCGGACAGCGATGTCCGCGAACGACCGCCACCAGCTCGTCGTCCTGACTTCGGCATTCCATGGCTACGAGGTCGACGTCGAAATCTCGGCGCTGATAGGCGGGATCCCGCTGCGTTTCACGCGCCCCCACGTGCCCGCGCCCTTTGAAGCCGAACAGCTCATCCTCTCCCCTCTCGGCGGCTGGCTGCGCTCGCGTGGGCACTGGGATCCCCCCAGACGCGAACTAGACAGCGACGCGTGGCCGCTCGCAGACTTAGAAAATATTCTGCGACTGCTGAATCCTTCGTTCGATATTCGCGGCCCGATCGCAGGAGATCAGATCCAGGAGGCCGAGGACCGCCACGATCAGCGGTTGGTGATCGATCGCAGGCGGAGCCCTCGGCGTCCCACTTTCCCGGGTGTGTTCAAGCAGCCCGAACCCGAGCAGCTTGATCTCTCCGAATGGGTGCACGTGGCCACCCAGGGCCGCGACCATTACGTGCGTATCGTCTACGAGGGCGAGCTGCTGCCGTTCGGCCACCGTGCAGCGCTGGTAAAGGTCACAGAACGCAAGTTCAAGCAAAACCAAGCCATCGTCGGTGCCTATCTCATGCAGCGGATGTTCATCGTCGTTCGCGAGCCCGAGAGGAGCTTCGCCGCCGGCGACCGGTCCATGCCGCTCAAGCGCGTGCGCCTGACGACCACGGTCACACCCGATATCGCTGACCCAGCCTACATCCTTGGATCGAAACGCTCCTTCTGGGTGGAGGTGGCCAGCAACCCGCCGGCCAGGGAGCCATTCAGGTTCCATGCCGTTGGAACGGACATCAGCGGACGCTCCGTCGACTTCACTATCCCGCTCGTGTTTATGTCCATCAGCCTGGATCTTGCATTAAGCGCCGCGCCCCGGGCTGGCCGGGGCGCGGAAACGTCCGCCTGAGCAGGGAGAATGCGGGTTGCTGAGGCTCGCAATTTCCGAACTCGGGGGGTCACCCAGATGGTGCG
>JALZJA010000182.1 GCA_030860005.1 Actinomycetota bacterium | reverse complement strand
CTGAGGTCGGCCTGCCACGAGCGGTCGCCGGCCAGCACGCGCCAGGCGCCGAACTCGTCTGAGAGCTCGAACGACGGCCCGCGCGCGGCACGGGCGAGCGCGCGCGCAGCGCCGCGGACGTCGCCGTCGATAACGAGGTCGAGGTCGGTCGTGGCGCGGTCCAGCAGGCGGTCGCGGACGGCACCGCCGACGAGCCATGCCGAGGTGTGCGACAACGACGAACGGGCCGCGGTCAGCGCGTCGTCGCTCATCGCGAGCCGCTCCGTCGCGATCGAACGGCAACGGGCGACGAGCAACGGCTCGATGTCACGCCGGCTCTCCGTCGCGGTGGTAGACGCGAGGCACGCGCGGCAGCAGCCCGCACGTGATCTCGTAGTTGATCGTGCCCAGGCGCCGAGCGACCTCCTCGGCTGTGATCCGATCCTCGCCCTGCGCGCCGATGAGCGGCTCGGCGATGGCGTTGACCGTGAAGTCGCGCAGGGCGAGATCCGCCTCGAGCGAGCCGCCGCGCAGCGGGCTGAGGTCGGCCTGCCACGAGCGGTCGCCGGCCAGCACGCGCCAGGCGCCGAACTCGTCTGAGAGCTCGAACGACGGCCCGCGCGCGGCACGGGCGAGCGCGCGCGCGGCGCCGCGGACGTCGCCGTCGATGACGAGGTCGAGGTCGGTCGTCGCGCGGTCCAGCAGGCGGTCGCGGACGGCGCCGCCGACGAGCCATGCCGACGTGTGCGACAACGACAGACGGGCCGCGGCCAGCGCGTCGTCGCTCATCGCCGGCAGCTCCTTCGCGATCCGAAGGCGACGGTCGACGGGCAGTGGCTCGATCTCACGCCGGCTCCCCGTCGCGGTGGTAGACGCGAGGCACGCGCGCCAGCAGCCCGCAGGTGATCTCGTAGTTGATCGTGCCCAGGCGCCGAGCGACCTCCTCGGCTGTGATCCGATCCTCACCCTGCGCGCCGATGAGCACCGCCCCGTCTCCGGCGGACACGTGCGGCGACGCTCCGACGTCGACGGTCACGTTGTCCATGCTCACGGTGCCGACGAGCGGGTACCGCGCTCCGCCGATCAGCACCTCGGCGTTGTTCGTCAGCCCGCGCCGGACGCCATCGCCGTAGCCGATCGGCAGCGTCGCGAGGTGCGTCGCGCTCTGAGCGATGAAGCGCCGGCCGTAGCCGGCGCTCTCGCCGGGCGCCACGGGCTTGACCGCGGCGACGTAGGACTCCAGCGCGAGCGCCGGCTCGAGATCGCGTTGCGCCGGATCCTCGCCGAAGGGGTCCAGGCCGTACATCGACAGGCCGGCGCGGACCAGGTCGAAGTGCGCCGCGCGATCGCGCAGCGTCGCCGCGCTGTTCGCCGCGTGCATGGCGATCTGGGGATGCGCCTGGCGCAGCGGCTGCACCCACGCGCGAAAGCGCTCGAGCTGCTCGCCGAAGAAGTCGTCGTCGCGCTCGTCGGCGGTCGCGAAGTGCGTCATCGCGCCCGCGAGGCGCACGTTGTCAGCGCCCGCCGCCGCCTCGGCGGCGCGTGTCGCCTGCGCGGGATCGCGCGTGCCGAGCCGCCCCATTCCGGAGTCGAGCTTCACGTGCACCGCGCCGCCGCCGCGTGCGGCGATGGATTGGACGAAGTCCTCGTCCCACGCGACGACGTCGGCGTCGGCGTCGAGCGCCACGCCGAGCTCGGCCGGCGTCAGCGCGCCCATGACGAGGATCGGCACGTCGATCCCGTCGGCGCGCAGCGTCGCGGCCTCGTGCGCCGCGGCAACCGCCAGCCATGTGGCGCCGCCCGCCAGCGCGGCACGCGCAGCGGGCACCGTGCCGTGGCCGTAGGCGTCGGCCTTCACGACGGCGCAGAGGCTGACCCCGCCGTCGAGCTCGCGCCGCATCCGCGCGGCGTTGCGTTCGATCGCCGCCAGGTTCACCCGGGCGAGCGCGCGAATCGCCATCGGGCCTCTCGTCATCGGTTGCAGGCTACCCGGCGGCCTCACCGTGGCGTGCACGCGGAAGCGCCGCGATCACATCGCGGGCGATGAGGCCGTCCGCGCCGATCTGCTCGGCGGCCACACGGCCCGCCGCGGCATGGCGGCGCACCCCCGCGCACGCAGCGACGAAGGGATCGAGGCCCTGCGCGAGCAGTGCCCCGATGACCCCGCTGAGCACGTCGCCGGTCCCGGCGGTCGCGAGCGCGGGCGCGCTGAGATCGTTGACCGCCGCGGTGCCGTCGGGCGCGGCGATGATCGTGTCGTCGCCCTTGAGCACGACGACGGCGTGCGCCTCCTCCGCGGCGGCGCGCGCGCTGCGCAGGCGCCCGTCGTTGACCTCCTCGCTCGAGCGGTGCAGCAGCCGCGCAAGCTCGCCGGCGTGCGGCGTGAGCACGGTTGCCGCCTTGCGCCCGGCGAGGCGCTCGAGCGCCCCGGCATGGGCGTTGAGCCCATCGGCGTCGAGCAGCAGCGGGAGCGGCGCCCGCGCGGCAACCTCGCGCACGAACGCGAACGCATGCTCGGAGCGGCCGGCTCCCGGCCCCAGCACCAGCGCGCCGGCGCGCTCGGCGACCGCGAGCGCGGCGTCGACGCCGTCCCGCGTCAGCGCACCGTCCTCATCTGCAAGCGCGTGGGTCATGACCTCGAGCAGGCGCGTCTCGAAGATCATCTCCAGCGAGCCCGGCACGAGCGCCGTGACGTAGCCCGCGCCGGCGCGCATCGCGCCCTCGGCGGCCAGACAGGGGGCGCCGGTCAGCCCGCGCGATCCGCCGGCGACGACGACGTGGCCCGAGCTGAACTTCGTGCCCGGCGCGTCGCGCCGCGGGACGAGCTCGTGGACCCGCGCGGTGATGAGCCCGACGTCCGCGGTCGCGCCCGCTCCTGCGGGAATGCCGATGTCGATGACGTGCAGGTCGCCGGTGTGCTGCTTGCCCGGCGAGATCCAATGTCCCGGCTGCGCCGCCCCGAACGTCGCCGTCGCGTTCGCCCACACGGAGACCCTCGCCGCCGCGCCCGTCGACGCGTCCACCCCGCTGGCGATATCGGCCGCCACGACGAGCACGTCGAGCACCGCGATCGCCTCGATCGCGTCCTTCGCGAGGTCGCGCGGCTCTCCGTCGAAGCCGGTGCCGAAGATCGCGTCGACGACGACCGCTGCGTCGCCGAGCGCTTCCGCGGCGAACGGCTCCTGCCCGCCGAACAGCCGGCGCAGGTTCTCCGCGGCGTCGCCTGAGTACTCGTCGGGCTCGGCGAGCAGCAGGACGCGCACCTTGCGCCCCATGGCCCGCAGCAGACGTCCCGCGACGAAGCCGTCGCCGCCGTTGTTGCCCTTGCCACAGACGATCGCCAGCGGTCCGCGCGGCGCGACCTGATCGGCAAGCACGGCGAGCCCGGCTCCGGCCCGCTCCATGAGCTCGAGACCCCGAATGCCGCGCTCCTCGATCGCCCAGCGGTCCAGCGCGCGCATCTGCTCCGCGTCGTAGAGCGGGTCGAGCCAGTCCGGCAGGCCGCGCGCCGCCGCCATCGCACTCACCGCACGAGCGCGACGGCGCCCGCCGTGATCCTCGAGTGCGTCAGCGAGATGTCGACCTCGACGCCGAGCGCCGCCAGCGCCCCGTGCAGCGCGACCTGCGTCTGCGCGCCCTCGCCCACGACCTCGATGTCGTGATGGCTCCAGATCTGGAGTCGCAGCGCCTTGGCGACCGCCTCCTTCGCGCAGAAGCGAGCCGCGAGGTGCTGACCCGGCCGAGCCCGCCCATCGGCGTACGCGCGCTCCCCATCGGTGAACAGCCGCAGCGCCAGACCCGGCCGGCGCTCCAGCGCCTGCTCCAGACGCTCGATCTCCAGCAGGTCGATGCCGACGGACATGAAGCGCATCGTAGACGCGCACAGGATCTGCCTACATGCGACTACGTCAGCGAATGTTGGCGTCAACTCCGACTCCGACGGCGTCTCGCATAGCGATGGAGTGCAACCGCCGCGGCGTCGTCTGTGTGAGCGCAGCGCGCCGGCGACGGCGTCAGCCGATCCTGTGGACCGCGTGGTGGCCGCGTCCCCCTCGCGCAGCGCGAAGCCGTGGAGTACTGCTTGCGTCGGGCTGAGCCGCGGCGTGTGTCATTCTGGGCACCGATCGTTCACGTTCGCTCGGAGACGGTGGGATGAACAGGCGCCCCCTCATCGCCGCAATCGCAGTCGGCGCCTTGGCCAGCGGCCTAGCAGCGAGCGGCCTGGTGGTGGCTCAACAGCGCGAGACACGATCCGATCGCGGCCGATCGCACGACCGCCCATCTGCGGCTTCGCGTGACAGCCACTCTGCCGCTGCGCCCGCTGGCCCCGCTCGCGCGCGCTCGGTGGCCGGATTCGCAACCGACGCGGTAACCCGCATTCAAGTCACCTCGCAGGGAGCAGACCCGACAGCCGACGGTGACGAGCGAGCCATCATCGTCACCGGCGTCGCTGCAGACGACGTCGACGAGCTCGTCGTTGTCGTAGGAGATCAGCAGCGCGTATCCAGGTCGGGTCCGCGCGGCGCGTTCACCGCGACGTTGCCGCCGCGCGAAGGCGACATCGTTCTGACGGCGCACCGCTCAGACGGCACCCACAACACGCTGACG
This sequence comes from Actinomycetota bacterium, assembly GCA_030860005.1. Lineage (GTDB taxonomy): Bacteria > Actinomycetota > Thermoleophilia > Solirubrobacterales > Solirubrobacteraceae > CADCVQ01. Next base: position 9,983 of record JALZJA010000182.1, on the reverse strand, counting down.
CTGCCGCCTGCAGCGAACCTCGACGACCTCAACCGCCGACTCAGAAACGGCCAGATCCCTCGCCACCAGCCAGGCGGACCCTGAGAATGCACCTGGTCTCGTAGATCGCGACTGTCGCCCGGAGCGAACCAACGAAGTCAGGGAGTGCAGCTTTTGCGCGCGAAACGGCACGTCGGCTGTCGGGTGCGAGTTTGGTGTCGTCGGTCCCATTTGGCCGACGCGAGCCGCTCGCAGTGCGCGACCGCGGTCCATCGTCGCTAGCGGCGCAGGCGCTCGAACGCCGTTTGTGCCGTCCCTGACTCGAGGTACTGCGCCGTACTCCTGCCGCCCGAGCCGACTGTGACGCTGAGGTCGGCGAGGCGCGCGCGCTGCTGAAGAACCGTTTGTTCGAGCTCGTGCTGCTGCAGGCGATGGCGGCGTGCGATCAGCGTACGGCGGGCGAGGCGGGTCTCGCGCACGACGACCACGTCGCCGGCAAGCCGCAGGCCGGCCGCGCGATAGGACCGGAACCCGAGGACGGCGGCGATCGCGGCCAGCGGGGCGGCTACCGGCCAAGCCGCCGGCAGCCAGAGGAGCGCGACCACTGCCGCGAGGATTCCCCACTGCGCGGCGGGAACCAGGACGAACTGGCGCAGCGCGCGTCGCGGCGGGCGCTCGAGCGTTCCCGGCTCGATGGCCAGCAACGGGATGAGTCGTGAGATGACGGCCTCGGCGTCGCGGCGGCGCACGAGCGGCAGGAGCGTACGGCCGGATGCGCCCTCCGAGCCATGGGCGACGCTCTCCAGGCGTAGTGCGGCGAGCCCGAGCGGGCCGCGCAGCAGGCCCTCGAGGATGACCACGCCGTCGACTCGCTGCAGCGGAATGCTCAGCGCGCGGCGGGCGAGCAGCCCGCGGCGAATGCGTAGGACCTGCGCGTCGCGCTCGGCCTCGAACCCGGCGAAGACGACGAGCCCGGCGACGAAGGAGACGACGTAGCCGCCGGCGAGGATGATCGCGGCCGCGAGCGCGATCTCCCCCGGCGCGTCGAGGCGATCGACCAAGCTCTCGCCGGCGCTGAGGTCGACGACCTCGTTGAAGAACGCGAACACCCCCGCGACTGCCGACACCGCGACGCTGATCTGTGGGCTCGTGATGGCGGCAAGGAGCAGGTCCCGGCTGCCGAGGGTCACTCGCACGTCCGGCGCTGCGGGCTCGGCCTGTCCGAGTTCGCGGCGCAGGCGCGAGATCTCCTCGGAAGTGACCGCCGCGAGGACGATCTCGTCCTCATCCTCGGCGCCCGGGACCTGAACGCGGACCTCGACGACACCAAAGATCCGCTGGAGCGGACCGGTTGCCGTATCGAGGGCCTGCACCCGCGTCCGCGGCACGACGCGCTCATCGGGCGTGAAGACGCCCGAGCGGTAGTGCAGCGCGACATCATCAAGCCAATACGTCGTGGCGCGCCACCGCACGTACGCGATCACGGCGCTGATGACGATGCCCAGCAGCGCCAGTGCAGCGGCCGTTCCGGGCGTGCCGCCCCGGACGACCGCGACGAGCGCGGCGGCGGCGGCGAGCTGCAGCGCCGAGCCGACCGCCTCGACGGCGATCGCCGCGTAATGCAGGTGTCGCGGAACGTCAGAGGTCATCTGGAGTGCGGAGCTTTGTGAGGAGGCGATCGCGCAGGTCGTCGGCCTGCGGGCGCTCGAGGCCGGGGATCGTGGTCTCGCCCGCGGCCGTGTGCACATGCACACGCACGAGTCCGAACACATTGGTCCAGCCCGTCCGCTGCACCGCCACGTGCTGGATCCGCGTGATGGGCACGATCGTGCGCGTCACGGCGTAGGCCCCATGCACGAGGTCAAGCTCCTCCTCGTGCAGCTCCCAGCGCCAGCGACGGTGTCGCGCCCACGGCCCGACGACGCTAGAGGCGATCACCCAGGCGCTGATCGCGAGCGCGAGCCAACGCGGAAACCACGAAACACTTGCCGACAGCAACAACGCTCCGCCGACCAGCACACCGCAGAAGATGAACGCCTCGCCCCACCACATCGTGCGGACGACGACCGGCAGCCGGTTCGAAGGTTCAGGACGCGCTGACTCCGACAAGCGCCCGAGTGTGGCATGGCACGGGCTGCGCGACGCGTTCATTTTGCGCCCATGCCGAAGCCACTGAGAGTGAGCCTCTTCGCGCGAAGCGTCAGCGGCTGTCGCGCGGGCCCAGTGCCCGACCGATCAGGAGCGACGCGCCGTTTCAGCTCGCTGTCGTTCGCGTTTATTTCGCTGTCGCCGACCGTTCCATCTCCGTGACGTCTCACACCGTCCGTGAGCGATCCACGGAACGCCTACGAGCGGCCGGTGCGCGTCTCGGTCGCCGCCTCGAGCGCGGCGACGATGAGATCCGACCGCTCGGCGGGCTGGATCGAATCCAGGAGCAGTCTCTCGCCGTCGGCCAGCTCGATCTCGACAACCGCGCCGGCGAAGCGCTTCCTGGACTGCGTCGTGCCCAGCACGCGCTCGAGCTCGATCGAAATCGGCTCGCCCTTCTTCGCCGCCCACAGCACCCGCTGGTCGGTGACAACGAGCGCACCGACCTTCGTGGCGCGCATTGCCATCGTGAACGCCAGCGGACGCTCGCCATCTGCGAGTGCCTCCCGCACCCGCTCGAGCTGCCTCTCGATCATGAGGGCAGCCGATTCGTCGGCCTCGTTCGCGAGCAGCGCAGCGAGCGCATCGGGCGCGACGGGAGCGGGCGCCAGGGCTGCCGCGATGGCCTCGGCAATCTCCGGCGGACTCACCGCGCCGAGGTTCACTGTCCGGCCGGTGGATCGCTCGACGTAGAGGCTCATGTCCCGCCCCAGAACCTCGCTTCGTGCGCCGGTGACGTCCTCGCGCGAGACGACCAGAGGCGCCTTGCGCCCGTCCGAGCACCAGCGCAGCGCCCGGTCGGTGAGGAGGACCAGCCCGCTGCTCAGCCCGTTCGCCGCCGCTGCCGCCATGAGCGGCCACTCCCCTTCCCACAGTAGCCGCGACAGGCCCGTCATCGCGGGACGGCGCCACATCGCCTCCTCCTCGGAGAGCGTCGCGAACACGAGCCGCCGCAGCTCGGCGTCCGCGTGGGGATCCGATCCCTTGGCGACCCGCGTGTCAGCAGCGAGCAGCTCGGCAACCGCACGCGATTGTCCTGTCGTCTCGGTGAGGATGCGCCCGGCTCGACCGCCCGCCGGCCAGCGCAGGTGGACAACGACCTCGTTCTCGTCCATGACCACAACGTGGGCGGCGACGTGACCGCGCGGCCAGCTCTCCACCAGCGCGTCGCCGGCCTCGTCGAGCACCCGGACCTCGCCGGCTGTCAGCTCGATGACGAAGCGCGGCGGAAGCGCCGAACCCGCATCGTCATCCGGAGCCGGGTTGCGCGGCAGCGGTAGCGGTAGGAGCACCGTGCCGCGCAAGAGATCGACCAGGAACTCCTCGGCCTCCTCCGCGAACGGCGGCCGGCCCCGGCGGAAGGGCGCGCGGGTCGGCAGCGCTGGATCCGGAACGCTATTCATCAGCGGATCCTCGCATTCCGGACCGTCGTCGCAGCGCTGGCGGCCGTGGATCGAAACAACGCCCTGCGCGGCACACGCTCACTGCTGCTTGGCACGCACGAGCATTAGCGCGCACGCGCACCAACGAGACTGCCGCAATAGAAGCGGGAGCGAGGGCGAACGAAGCGAGCATCGGAATCAGCGCTCGGATTGGCGGCTCGTCGTTCATAGGCGATGATGCCGCGCGTGGCTTACGACGAAGATCTCGCAAACCGCATTCGTGAGCTGATCGCCGGCGATCCTGATGTCACCGAGATGCCGATGTTCGGAGGGCTGGCCTTCCTCGTCGGGGGCAACATGTCGGTCGCCGCCAGCGGCCAGGGAGGCCTGATGGTGCGCGTTGAGCCCGCGCAGACCGATGCCCTCGTCACCGAGCCGCATACCGGCCGATTCGAGATGCGCGGCCGCGTGATGCAGGGCTGGTTACGAGTCGACCCGGAAGGTGTGCGCACCAAGCGCCAGCTCGAGCCCTGGATCACGCGCGGCGTCGCGTACGCGCGCTCACTTCCTCCGAAGGCGTTATGAACGGCGCACTCAATCGAGCGCGCATCGTGGCACCAGCGCAGCCGGACCGAAGCGGCCGCGATGAGGTCCGTGACCTCATCGCGGGGGCGCTCCTGAGCACGGTCGCGCAACTGCGCAGCTGCCACCCACGCTCGCAAAGCGCTCGGGCGCACAGCGCAGACCCGCCTGACGTATCAACTCAGGAGCAGTGCCGGAGGCCGGTACGGTGGAAGGGGACCGGCGAGGAGCTCGTCCGCAGGACCCGAGACGGTCCCCTTCCATCCGCACCGGCCCACCACGCCCACCACAACCGCCACGACCGTCGGCTGCGGGCTACTCGACCGTGACGGTCTTCGCCAGGTTCCGCGGCTGATCCACGTTCAGCCCGCGCTCGCGCGCCACGTAGTACGCGAACAGCTGGAGCGGGATGACGGCGAGCAGTGGCTGCAACATCCAGTCGGTGCGCGGGACGTAGATGACCTCCTCGGCCACGGCCTCGAGTCGCTCGTCGCCCTCGGTCGCGATGGCGATGACGTGGGCGCCGCGGGCGCGGACCTCCTGGATGTTGGAGATCATCTTGTCGAGGATCGGCATGTCGGTCGCGATGCACACGACCGGCGTGTGCTCGTCGAGGAGCGCGATCGGGCCGTGCTTCATCTCGCCGCCCGCGTAGGCGTCGGTCGCGATGTAGGAGATCTCCTTGAGCTTCAGCGCGCCCTCGAGCGCAACCGCGCGGCCGACGTGGCGGCCGAGGTAGAGGTAGAACTCGGAATCCGCGTGGCGCGCGGCGATCTCGATGAGCGAGCCGTTCAGCGACGCGAGCAGCTCGGCTATGCGGGCCGGCAGCTGCCTGACGTCCGCGATGAGCTCGGCGATGCGCGCCGCCGGCAACGTCCCGCGCAGCTCCGCGAGACGCAGCGCCAGCAAATACATCGCGGCCACCTGGCAGACGAACGTCTTCGTCGCGGCAACCGAGATCTCAAGGCCGGCGCGTGTGTAGAGAACGCCATCGGAGTCGCGCGTGGCCTGCGAGCCCACGACGTTCGTGCACGCGAGCACCCGCGCCCCGCGGTGGCGCGCCAACCGCATGGCCGCGAGCGTGTCGGCGGTCTCGCCGGACTGCGTGATCCCGACGACGAGCTCGCGCCTGGAGACGATCGGGTTACGGTAACGCCACTCGGATGCGATGTCCATGTCGACGGGGATGCGCGCCCACTCCTCGATCGCGTAGCGCCCGATGAGGCCGGCGTGGAACGACGTGCCCGCCGCGAGGATCAGCACGCGGTCGACATCGCGCAGCAGCGACTCGTCGAGCTCGGCCTCACCGAGGTCGACGCCGTCGTCGCGGATCGTGCGGTCGGCGATCGTCTCTGCGACGGCGTCGGCCTGCTCGAAGATCTCCTTGAGCATGAACGTCTCATAGCCGCCCTTCTCGGCGGTCGACTCGTCCCAGTTCACCCGCGTCACCTCGCGGTCGATGGGCGCGCCGTCCGGAGAGAGGAAGTCCACCCCGTCGGGGCGCACGACGACGATCTCCTCGTTCTCGATGTACTGCACGTCGCGCGTGTGAGCGAGGAAGGCGGGGATCGCCGAGGCGACGAACTGCTCGCCGTCGCCGCGGCCGATGATGAGCGGGCACTCCTTGCGCGCGCCGACGAGCGTGTCGGGCTCCTCGGCGCTCATCGCGACGAACGCGTAGTGGCCCTCGAGCTCGGCGTACGCCGCGCGCACGGCCTCCACGAGGCTGCCGAGCGCCATGTGGTGCGAGATCAGGTGGGCGATGACCTCGGAGTCGGTCTCGGAGGTGATGACCGCACCCATGTCGACGAGCCGCTGCCTGAGCGCGAGGTGGTTCTCGACGATCCCGTTGACGACGACGTGAACCTTGTCGGTCGTGTCGAAGTGCGGGTGGGCGTTTGACTCCGTGACGCGGCCGTGGGTCGCCCAGCGCGTGTGGCCGATCCCGCTCGTCGCGGGCAGCTCGGCGGTCGCGACGGCGCCGTTCGATGACGGCGTGGCCGCGTCGAAACCCTCGATCGCCGCGCGCAGCCGGCTGAGGTTGCCGACGGCCCGGACCGACTCGATGGCGCCGTCCTCGACGAGCACCGACACGCCCGCGGAGTCATAGCCGCGGTACTCGAGCTTTTCCAGACCGGCCAGGAGGATCTCCTGCACCGCGCGCCGTCCGACGTATCCGACGATTCCACACATGCGCTTGATGGTACGGCTCAGGTCCGCCGGATCAGCTGGCCGTTAGGTCAGGGCGCGCGGCCTCGCCGTTGCTCACGACCGCGACGAGCCGCGTACAGACCGTGTCGGTCTCCTCTTCTGTCGGCGCCTCGACCATCACCCGTACGAGCTGCTCGGTGCCTGACGGGCGCACGAGCACGCGCCCGCGGCCCTCGAGCGTCGCCGCCTCGCGCGCCGCCGCCGCCATCAGCTCGGTGCTGGCCATCGCGGCATCGCGATCGGCGACGCGGACGTTGATCAGGCGCTGGGGCAGCTTCCGCATGACGTCGCGCGCGGCGAGATCGCGTCCGGCGAGCGCCTCGAGCGTCAGCAGCGCGCTGGCGATACCGTCACCCGAGGGCACGAAGCCCATGTCGATGATGTGGCCCGACTGCTCGCCGCCGAGTGCCCAGCCGCGCTCGCGCAGCGCTTCGAGCACGTAGCGGTCGCCGACCTGCGTCGCGAAGACGTCGATCCCCGCGTCGCGCAGCGCCGTGTGAAAGCCGAAGTTCGTCATGACCGTAACGACGACGCCGGCGCCCGGCAGGCGGTCCTGGGAGCGCATGTGGAGCGCCGCGAGCGCGATGAGCTCGTCGCCGTCGACGATCGCACCGTCGCGGTCGACGGCCAGCATGCGATCACCGTCGCCGTCGAAGGCGAAGCCGACATCGTGAGCGCCATCGCGGACGGTCGCCACCAACCCGTCCATGTGCGTCGAGCCGCACCCGTCGTTGATGTTGCGCCCGTCGGGCGCGTCGGCGAGCACGGTGACCGTCGCGCCGAGACGGCGGAAGATCTCGGGCGCGGCGCGGTACGTAGCGCCGTTGGCGCAGTCCAGCACGACGCTGCGCCCCGACAGGTCCAGCCCCGCGAAGCGCTCGTGCAGCGCGCGCAGGTAGTCCTCGCGCGTGCCGTGCATAGCTCGGACGCGCCCGATCCGCGACGGCGGGCCGACGACGCGCGCATCGAGACGCGCCTCGATCGCCGCCTCGGTCGCGTCCAACAGCTTGAACGAGTCGCGTCCGAAGAACTTGATGCCGTTGTCCTCGAAGGAGTTGTGCGACGCGGAGATGACGGCCGCGAGATCGAGCTGGTAGCGCTCGATGAGCAGCGGCGCCGCCGGCGTGCTCAGGATGCCGCCGAGCAGGACGTCGCCGCCCGCGGCAGCGATCCCGGCCGCGAGCGCCGATTCGAGCATCTCCCCCGACTCACGCGTGTCGCGGATGACGAGCACGCGGGGACGCTCGCCGCCCACCTCCAGCGTGGCGGCGCTGCCGAGGCGCAGCGCGAGGTCGGCCGTCAGCAGCTCACCCGCGACGCCGCGCACACCGTCGGTGCCGAACAGGCGCCGTGCCGCCGGCCTCACGGCCTCTCGCGCGGGCAAGGAGCCTGCCTAACGCTTCGAGAACTGCGGCCGCTTGCGGGCCTTCTTCAGGCCGGCCTTCTTGCGTTCCTTCGCGCGCGAGTCGCGCGTCAGAAAGCCGCGGCGCTTGAGCTCGCCGCGGAGGTTCGGGTCGGCTTCCAGCAGCGCGCGCGAGATGCCGTGGCGCAGCGCGCCTGCCTGGGCGCTGACGCCGCCGCCGTGCATGCGCGCGACGACGTCCATGCGCTCCTCGTAGCCGACGGCCTCGAGCGGCTGACGGATGTTGCGACCGAGGGCGGGGCGCGGGAAGTACTCGTCGAGCACCTTGCCGTTGATCGAGTACGCGCCCGTTCCGGGGCGCAGGATCACGCGCGCGACGGCGGTCTTGCGCTTGCCGGTCGCGCGGTAGCGAGCGCCGGCGGCGAGATCGATCATGGCGGCGACCGGCTCTCGTCGGCGCGGTCCTGCTCGGCGGCCGCGGACTCGGCGCCGTAGAGCTCCTCGTCCTCGGGCCCGGCGAGCGGATCCGCGCCCTCGGCGACGAGGTCGACCTCGAGGTCGGCGCCGGGGATCGCCGGCTTCTCGCGCGGCGCGACCGGTTCGTCGTCCTCGTCGTCGGACTCGGGCTCGGGCGCCGCTGGTACCTCGGCCTCGGGCTCGGCGGGGGTCTCGGGCGCGGGCTCGGCGGGAGCGTCAGCGGCGGCCGGAACGTCGGCGCCGGCGTCCTGCTCTTCGGCCGGGGAGTCCTCGGGGGTCTCGTCGATCACTTGGAGAGAAGCTCCATGGGTTGCGGTTTCTGGGCCTGGTGCGGGTGCTCGGGCCCAGCGTAGATCTTCAGCTTCGTGAGCTGCTTGCGGGCGAGCCGGTTGCGGGGCAGCATCCCCTTGACCGCCATGCGGATGACCTCTTCGGGCCGGCGGTCGAGCATCTCCTGGAGCGTGCGTGACTTCAGCCCGCCGGGGTAGCCGGAGTGGCGGTAGTACCGCTTGTCGGCGCGCTTGTTGCCCGTGACCGAGATCTTCTCGGCGTTGATGACGACGACGAAGTCGCCCGTGTCGACGTGCGGCGTGTATGCGGGCTTGCGCTTGCCGCGCAGCGCATCGGCGATCTGGGTCGCGAGGCGCCCGAGCGTCTGCCCGGTGGCATCGACGACGAGCCAGTTGCGCTCGCGGTCGTTTGCGTTGGCTACATAGGTCTTCATGGCGTCAAAAAGGCCACGCGGGTGTGCCGCGCGGCGACGACCAAGCATAGGGAATCGCTCCCGCGCGCGGAAATTGGGCCACCCAGGCTCGGGCCCGTCCTCACGCGCCGCTTCGCATCCTCCCGCCGCGGGATCACAAAGGGCTGGGACACGTTCAGCTGAGCTGCCGGGGCGAGCTGGCCGATGTCGGCGCGCTGAGCGGGTGGGCGAAAAACGGGAGCACATATCCGGTTTCGCCCAACCTTCCGCAGGAACGGCGCCACTCCGGGCGTGAGGCGTGCAATCAGCCACCTACAACCGGCAGCGCTGCTTGCCGCCGGTGAACCCCGCCACGATCGCTCTCGTGTTGGCCCTCAACGAGCCGACGTACGTCTCGCCTGGCGAGCCCGCGGGGCCGAGCGTGTCGGCGAAGAGGTTGGGGCCGACCTTCGCGCCGGAGTCGCGCGCGATCGCCTCGACGAGCTTGCGGTTGACCGAGCTCTCGGCGAAGACGGCCTCGACGTGCTCGCTGCGGATTGTGCGCGCCAAGCGCGCCACCTCGCCCGCCGACGCCTGCGCCTGCGTCGAGAGTGCCGGGATGACCGTGCCGATCACCTCGATGCCGTAGCGCTCGGCGTAGTAGCCCAACGCGTCGTGGTCGGTGACGAGCTTGCGGTCCTGCTCGGGGACCGCGTCGATGCATGTCTGGATCGCGGTGTCGAGCGCGCGCAGCCGCTCGAGGTAGGCGCCGGCGTTGGCGGCGTACGCGTCGCGCCCCTCGGCATCGGCGGCGATCAGGGCCTCGCGGATCTTCGTCACGGCGATCACGCCGTTGCGCGGGTCCTGCCACCAGTGCGGATCGACGTCGCCGGATAGGCGCCGCGTCCGCACCGAGTCGACGAGCGTCAGCGCCTGCGCGTCGTTGCCCGCGTTCTCGAGCACGTCCGCGAGCCACTCGTCGAGGTCCCCGCCGGAGCGCAGCACGACCGCGGCCCCGCTCACGGCCTTGACGTCGCTCGGCCGCGGCTCGTACTCGTGCGGATCTGCGTTGGGCTCGAGGATCTGCGTGACCGACGCGCGGTCACCCGCGACCTCACGAGCGAGGTCGCCGACCTGCGTCGTCGTCGCGACGACGCTC
>JALZJA010000533.1 GCA_030860005.1 Actinomycetota bacterium | reverse complement strand
TGCCCGGTCCGGTCCGGGCGTGCTATGAGGCGGGCCCGACCGGGTTCGGGCTCTACCGCGCCGCCACGGCGGCCGGAGTCGGTATGCAGGTGATCGCGCCCGGCAAGACGCCGAGGGGCCCGTCGGATCGGGTCAAGACCGATCGCAAGGACGCTGAGCTGTTGGCCCGGTTGCTGCTGGCCGGGTCGCTGACGCGGGTGGTCGTGCCGCCGCCGGAGATCGAGGCCGCCCGGGAGATGACCCGTGCTCACGACGCCTGCCGGCGCGACCTGATGAACGCTCGCCACCGGGTCAGCAAGATGCTGCTCAGGCACGGCCGGGTCTACCCCAAGCCGACGACCTGGACGCTGGAGCACCGGCGTTGGCTCTCCAAGCAGCAGTTTGAGGAGCCGGCCAGCGCCATGGTGTTCGCTGATCTGATCGCCAGCGTCGACGGGCTGACCACGCGCAAGCAGGCGATCGCGCTGCAGCTCTCCCAACTCGCGAGCGATGAGCGTTGGTGGTCGACCGTCGCGCGGCTGCGGGCCTTCCGCGGGATCGACACGCTCACGGCGCTCTCTTTGCATCTGGAGCTCGGCGGCGACTGGCGGCGCTTTGAGCGCGCGCCCGCGCTCGGCGCTTGGCTCGGCCTGACGCCATCGCTGAGCCAGTCCGGAGAGTCCTCCCGGCAGGGCTCGATCACCAAGACCGGATCGATGCTCGCCCGCCGACTCCTGGTCGAGTCGGCCTGGCACTACGGCCGCGAACCGCGCCTGGGCGCGACGCTGGCCAACCGCCAGGCCGGGCAGCCCGAGCAGATCCTGGCGATCAGCAACCGCGCCCAGCAACGCCTCTACAAGGTCAACAAGGCGATGAAGGCACGCGGCAAGCCCCACAACGTCGTCGTCGTCGCCTGCGCCCGCCAACTCGCCGGGTTCCTCTGGGCCGCCGCCACCGCCGACTGACCCTCGGCTGACAGCCCCCATGGTCGGTGGGCCGGGGCGCCGGACCATCAGCGGCCGGCACGCGCGATCGAGCTATGAGCAACCCTCAACGGTCACGCTCGTTCCTAGACAGCACAAGCCGGCAGCACGAAACCGGGCCCTGAGGTACCCAACCCTCGCATTTCAGACTGGCAACGCCGACACCGAGCCCGGCGCCCCGCCGCACCGACCAACCCTCTCAAGCGCCCTGCGAAGGGCGGCGATCACCAATGAGCACTTGACAACCCGACGCCCATATCAGGTCTGAGGGGCTCGCCGCTGGCGCGAGTCAGCGAAGGAGATCGGCGTGGCGGTCGTAGTCGACATCGCCCGGCTGCCAGATCGCAACGATGTCCGATCCCGGAACCGGCTGCCGGTAGTGGACGTCCGCATGCTCCGAGAGGCCGAGGAGCTTCCCGACGAAGAGCTTTGAGAGTGCCGGCCAGGAGCAGGCGTTATGCGGTCGAGTGAGGTTCAGTGTGGCGACGACGATCGACGGCACGCCAATCGTCGCGAACTCGGGAACATCGTCGGGGCCGCCACGGATCGCTTCACCACCCCAGTAGCGCAGGAGTGGGTCGCACCCACCAGGGTCGTCGTCGAACGCCGCGCGGCCGACGATGAAGCAGATCTTCTGGGTGCGGCTCCGCGTGTTCCGGATGGCATAGATGTTGCCGGTTTCTGCTTTACGGCGTTGCTCGTCCGACAGGGCGCCAGCCTCAACCGCAGCCGCGATTCGGTCTGCGACGAGGTCCTCGTCGAGAAGCCGCAGGCCCCGCTGCCGAATGGTGTCGGCTTCGTGGGGCAGCAGACGCGTGCAGTGGTGGGCGACGGCCTTTCTCGGGCCGAACGTCTGACGGAACTCGTCCTCTAGTTCGGGCGAGATCGCGAGGTCAGCGAGGGGCCCCATCGAGCCATCAAATCGCGCTGCTTGCTCCTCCGCCCACCGGCGCGTTGCGTCAGCCCAGCTTTCGAGAAGGTCAACGTCGATCGCGTCGTGAGGGGGCTGTGGCCATGGCGGATTGGCTCTCTGGCATTTAATGTAGGTGAAGTTCGTGTCGTGGGGTGGTTGCAGCGTGATCGGCCCGCAGGTGAGCATGACGAGCGCCAGCGCGGCGTCGGCGCTGTGGAAGCCGTAAGCGCGCCTGGTGATTAGGCGGACCTTGTTGCTGAGCGCTTCGTTGCGAGCGTTGGTGACGCCAAGTGCGACGGCGGCGAGGATCCCGTTGCGGTGCTTGCGGATCGTCTTCGCTAGGCGGATGAACGCGGGCATGCGGCTGCGGCTGGTGCGCGAGCAGAACCGGCCGAGCAGCTCGTCGACGTCCTCGACGCTGAGGCCGGGCGCGAAGATGCCGCGCAGCGCTTCCTTGAGCTCGGTGGGCGCGGGCGACCTTGCCGCCGGCGGCCTTGATTCGCGGCCAGCGTGACGGCCTGTTTGTCGGTGAGGTTTTCCGGGGGTTTGAGGAGCGCTCGACTTTCGCACTTTGCGGGGGTCGCGGGGAGGGTTGGCGGAGCGGGCGGTGGTGACTGACTGGTTTGAGGTGTGATGGTTTGAGCAGGCGAGAGGTGGCGTTGTAGGCAGGAGCATCGGCGGTTTCCCCGAAGTCGCGGGCGTCCACATCTCGATGCCGCGGGCGGGTTGCCGCCCGGTCCGCGGCTGCCCGCGGGGGTCGCCGCCGATGCTCCTTGATGTTCCCGTT
>JALZJA010000153.1 GCA_030860005.1 Actinomycetota bacterium | reverse complement strand
GCGCCTCGTGGCCGGCGTCCCGCAGCGCGTCGCAGCGCGCGGCCGTGCGGCGGTCCTGCCAGACGAGGGCACGGTGCAGCGGCTCGCCGGTCTGCGGGTCCCAGACGCAGACGGTCTCGCGCTGGTTGGTGATGCCGATCGCCTCGAGGTCGCCGCTGCCGGCGCCCGCATCGTCGAGCGCCTCCAGCGCGACGGCGCGCGTGACGTCCCAGATCTCGGCGGCATCGTGCTCGACCCAGCCCGGGCGCGGGAAGTGCTGCTCGAACTCGCGGTGGGCGCGACCGGCGAGCTGCGCCTGGGCATCGAAGACGAGGCACGTCGTGCCGGTCGTCCCCTGGTCGATGGCGAGGATCACGCGGACGAGTCTGTCATTCGCGCCCCGCGGCTGGTCGGCCGCTCAGAACGGGGAGGACGCGGCTTTTCCCGCCAGGATGGCGCTGTTGAGGTCGAGCAGCGCTCGATTGCGACGGCGGGTGTCGTCCAGCAGGGCGCTGCTCCACCCGTAGGCGGCGAGGACGGCCAAGTCGAGATCGCGATGGACGGCGCGCAACGCGCTGTACCCGCCCTCGTCGAGGTGGTTGTAGAGGACGGTGAGGCCGATCTCGTGCTCGCGACACAGCGTGGTTCGCAGGTCGAGCAGCTCGCGCGAGAGTTCGGCGATGCGCTCGCGCTGGGGATCCCCGGGCTGCGGCCAGGGGAAGGTCTCGAATGCGCTGCTCGGGGTGTACCGGATTCGATCCTCGAGCGTCGAAGAGCGCGCTCGCGCCCAATCGGTACGGACGCGGCTCGTCAGAACCCCCATCGCGTAGTTGGTGTCGAGGGCGAAGACGTTGGCCGCGTTGCTCGGCCGCCAGTCCTGCTCGCACCAGACGAAGAGGATGCGCTTGCCGGTCGCGGTACCGGCGATGAAGCGCTCCAGGCCGGCGACAGCGCGGCGGAAGTCCGGTCGCGGCCACAGGAACTGCCACCAGCGAGGGTTTCGTGAGTAGCTCGTGCTCGACTCACGAGCCTGCCTGGCCTGCTCCCGGACGACCTGCAGCGCGGCTGGGTAGCGCATCGCCTCCTCGAGCGCCATCTGCCCGAAGTCGATGATGAACCGAGTCGGGCGCTGATCGACGGCGGAGGCGATGTCCTTGCTCGTGAGGTACGGCTTGACGACGTCGTGGTATGTCGCATCGCGCTCGACCAGCAGCAGATCACCCTCCCGCAGCGTCAGGTCGTAGTGCGCGCCCGGCAGGAACCCCTGGAAGGCCCGGCCCTTGTTCGCGGGGAGGACGGGTACGTCAGCGATCGGCACGGTCGACTCCCGCAGCGCGGTGTCGATCGCCTCGACTTCGCGCTCGTCGAGGACGAAGCGCTCGGGCAGCGGATCCGGTTCCTTGACCCAATTGACGATGCTCACGTCGACCGCCGCCTCACCTGGCCAGTCCTGGCTCGACACCGCATCGGTGATCACCCCACCGCGCTCGACGATGTAGTTCAGGCTCGCCGAGCGTGCTCGGTTCTGCGCGACGGAGTTCGTGCCGACGAGCCCCGCACGCTGTCCGACCTCGAGGTGGTCGTGCGCCTTGCGGAACCAGTAGACACAGTGATCTTTGATGCCACAGCCGAACTCGCGCTTGAGCCACTCGACGTACCCATCGCCGAGCAGCGCGCGCAGGTTGCGGTCTCCGTGGAAGGGCGGGTTGCCGACGATGACGCTCGCCTTCGGCCACGGCAGGCGGAGGGCGTCGGCGGCACGGATGCCGGACAGGTCCGCCAGCGGCAGCGTCGCCTCGTCGAGACCGAGCTCGTCGACGGCGAGCTTGTGTCCCATCCAGAGCGTCACGCGGGCGAGCGCCACGGCGAAGGCGTCGATCTCGATGCCCCTGATGTTCGTGAGCGGAAAGAAGGTGGCCAGCGCTCCCTGGTCGCCGCTGCGACGTCCGTCGGCCAGACGAAGCTCGCGCTCGCGGTCGTGAAGCCGCCGCTCGATCCGTCGCAGCTCGCGATACGCCGCGTAGAGGAAGTTGCCAGAACCGCAGGCAGGGTCGAGCACGACGTAGTTCATGAGCTCGTGCTGGAGCCTGCGCACGTCTGCGAGCGTCTGCACGGCTTCGAGGCGCTCGCGCCAGGGATCGACGATCGACGGCTTGACGACCTTCTGGATGTCGACCTCGTGCGTGTAATGCGCCCCGAGCGCATGCTGCGCCTCAGGACCGAGCGTGCCCTGCAGCAGCGACCCAAAGATGTGTGGCTCCACCTTGCGCCAGTCGTACTCGCACGCGAGACGCAGCACGAGAAGCTCGTCCTTGCTCAGGTGGATCTCGGCCGGCTCCTCGAACAGTGCCCCGTTCACGTAGCGGGTCTCTGCGTACAGCCCTCCCGCCGGGCGCGGGCCCGGCCGGTTCAGCCACGCGAAGAGCTGGCCGAGGTCGTCGGCGCTCGACCGCTGTGGCGCCTCGATGAGCTGATCGACGATGCGCGTGAAGACGTGGCCTTCGAGCTGTCCGAGATCCTCGGCGAACAGGCACCACACCGACTGCAGGAGGAAGTTGCGACGCACGTCCGGGCTCGCGGCGAGGCGGTCGCCGAGCTGGTGGTAGAGCCCCGTCATGAGGCTGACCGCCTGCCGGGTCACGGCCTCCTGCGAAGCCAGGAAGACGGGCTCGCGTTCCGCGAGGAACATCAGCGCGTTCACGCGGTCGGGCAGATCGACGAGGTCGAACTCGGCGCGAGGCTCAGACGGGTACGCGCCCGGTTCCCAGACCTCGAAGTGACGGAATGCGCACAGCACCACGAAGCGGGGTGCGGGCATGTTGTGAGCTGCGTCTGAGGCATCGCGCCAGTAGGAGAAGGCCTGATCGCGGTGAGCCTCCAGCCGTTTGGACTCGTTCGGGCGCTTCATCTCGATCAGGCAGCGCCGCGGCCAGATGAGGTCGAGGAACTTCCCCTTCTGAGGATCCTCGAAGCGAGCGCCCGCTTCCTGGCGATCGGTCCCGTAACAGGCAAACAGCTCGTTCAGGAACGTCTGGGCCTCGGCCCGTTCGCTGCCGTCATACAGGCTCCACTTGCGCGCGAAGTCGACAAGCCGGCGCTTGATCTGCTCGCCTGTCACTTCGCCATTCTGGCGGACGTCAAAAGGCCAGGCGAAGCGACGAGTCGGCAACCGCGTAGTACGTGCCTTGTGACAGCTTGCGGTGAAGGTCGGCGAGCTGACGTTCGGCCGTTCGCAGCGCCTCGACGATGTGCGGCTCGGCGCCATCCTTCTCGACGATCTCCGCAGCGCGCCGCGCGCGGGTACGCGCTTCTGAGACGTGCAGGAGCACCTTCTCGACCTCGCTCGACTGCCGTTCCGTCATGGTTCGGACGGTACGCAAGAAACCGGACGCCAGGCTGGCCGATCGCGACTCTCGCCGCACTATCCGAACAGTTTCGTGCGCAAACATGCGTTGTTTGCGCGCGTGAGCGTGGCCGGAGCCCCGGAGAGGTTGGCCCCGGCCACGTCTCTACCGCACTGAGCGGCTCACGTGGGAGGAGAGCACGTGCCGCCCGTCGCCGCCGGCGACGGGCCGGACCGCCGACGGTGCTGATCTCAAGGTAGGGCGACGGCGCGCACGATCCATCCGACGCGAGTCCA
>JALZJA010000146.1 GCA_030860005.1 Actinomycetota bacterium | reverse complement strand
CGCGCCTACCAGCCCGAGCTGGCTTTTCCCCGCAGCGCCACAAGCTCGATCGCCTGCTCCTTGACGGTCTCCTCCAAGCGGGCGATCTCCGCCCGCGCCGCACGCAGCTCCGCCTCGGCCGGGTCGCCGGCGCCGTTGCGGCGCCCGGGCTTGGATTGCGCCAACGCGCCCAGCGCGCCCTCGCGACCAACGCGGCGGATCCGCATGATCGTCGTCGGATCGACGTTCCAGCGCTCCGCCGCGCCGCGCTGCGAAAGCTCCCCCGTCAGCAGCTGCTGCCAGATCTGGTACTTCTCCTGCGCCGACAACGACCGCCCACGGCGGCGCTTGGCATTCTGTGGTCCCGGCATCGTTCTCCTCGCTCCCAACCGACCGCCCAAGCCGATCGTTGCACGTCAAACGACATGGCGTGAAAAAACGGCCGAAGTCGGCAACGAACTCAGACGCAGAACACGGGCGCCTGCGGTCGATGATGTTTCCACGGAGTGGTCAGCGGTCGGCGAGCAGCGCCCAGATCACGTTCGCGAGTCCGACGATGCCGGTCAGCGCGGCATATCTGCGCGCGCCGGTGAGCGTGGCGACGACGACGAGCGTCACGGTGCTGGCGTCGACGGGGTCTGTCTCGATGTCGAGTCGAGGCGCTGCGCGGCGATCGCGGGGGTCGCGCCAAGACCGGCGCCCCGCATCTCTGCTCCGATGCTAGACAGACCCCTTGCAGGCAGCCGCGAGCGAAATCTTGAACCGATCTGCTGGCGCAGGGGTCCAACCCCCGCGAACGGATCCTCTCCGAAAGGACATGATGAATCTCGCTCACGATCTGGACCGGCGCATCGCCTACGGCGTGGTCGGCGGGACCTTCGCAGGGCTGCTGTTCTTGCTGGCGAACATGTGGTACGCCGACGGGCAGGGCCTTCCTGCGGTCGCCCCGCTGTACGACATCTCAACGATCTTCTACTTCTCCGACAAGCCCGACCCGCAGCCGATCAATGCTGCTGTCGGCCTCGTCATGCACCTGACGCTGGCAGCTGCGTTCGGGGCGATGCTCGCCGTGCTCGCTCCGCTGGCCCGAGGCGCAGCGCGCCTCGCCGGACTCGGCGCCGCGTTCGGCCTCGTGCTGTACATCGTGAACTTCCAAATCCTCGGACGCCTTGTGTTCGAGTGGTTCCAGGTGGGACCCAATCAAACCTTCGAGGTCTTCGCGCACGTCGGGTACGGCCTGCTTGTCATCCCGTTCGTCATGCGCTTCGCGGCCGCGAGCAGCCGCTCACCCGCCACCGCGCCTAGCGCGGCACGTCCGGCCGCCCGGTGACGTAGACCGCGATCACGGCGCACCCGGCGCCGCGATACCGTCGCAAGCCGCGCGACGGCGCGCGCGGCGCGGCGCGGACCGCCGTGCCTGCCGCGATCAGCTCTTCACGATCGCGGCTCGACGGCGGCCAGTACGTCCGGCGCGTGACTACAAGCGCCACACGTAGGCCACGAGCCTGGGTAGCTGTCCCCACGTGCAAAGTAGAAGCCGAGCCGTTCGCTGAAGCGCCCGTACTCACCGGCCTATACCCCGCCCCGCAACGCTTGCGCCCCGCAGGCAGCCCCCGCGCTGACTGTGGCGCGATCGGGCGGCGGCGGGCAGCCTACTAGGCGGCGGGAGCCTCTGCCGAGCACTCAACGCGGAGCCAGCCGGCCCCCGCCATGTCCGGGAACGATCGTTCACGGACACCCGATCGCGTGATCGGCGAAGCCCAGTGCTTCCGCGTTTGCACGACGTAACGCTACCCGTGTACTCGGCAACGTAACGCGCACCCGTGTTCGCGTACACTCGCTCGCGTGCGTGTCGGCTATGGACGGGTTTCGACCCGCGATCAGAACCCCGACGGCCAGCGCGACGCGCTCGCCGCGGCCGGCTGCGATGAGGTGTTCGTCGACAAGGCCAGCGGCAAGCTCGCGTCGCGCCCGCAGCTCGACCAGGCGCTGCTGATCGCCCGCGCCGGCGACCAGCTCGTCATCACCAAGCTCGATCGCCTCGGACGCTCGCTCGAGCACCTGATCGACCTGTCCAAGCGGCTGCAGACGCGGGGCGTGGACCTCGTCGTACTCGACCAGGGCATCGACACGTCAACCGCAGTCGGACGGATGTTCTTTCAGATCCTCGGCGCGATCGCCGAGTTCGAGCACGCCCTGATGTCCGAGCGCACCCGCGACGGCCTCGACGCCGCCCGCGCCCGCGGCCGCACGGGCGGTCAGAAGCCCAAGCTCACACCGCGCCAAGCCAAGATCGCGCAGGCCATGTACGACGAGCTCGGCGACGACGGGCGACGAGCGCACACCGTGCAACAGATCGCCGACGAGTTCGGCGTCACACGCCCGACGATCTACCGCCACCTGCAACGACACAGCGCCTGACCAAGCCGCCGCTTCCCAGATACGCTCGAACGATGCCCCAGCGCACCCCCAGACCATCAGAGATCTCGGCGGCGCTCGCCGCGCTCGGCGTCTACGCGCAAGCGCCCTCCGACCACGAACTCGAGGAGCAAGCGATCGCCGCGGGCGGAGAAAACGTCCTCGCCGCCGTCTTGGCGAACGCGCTGTACGGCGCCGCGATCGGCTGCGGGATGCTCGCCGAGGGCCAGATGCTCGAGCAGCCCACCAACCAGGCGCAGCGACTGTCGCTCGCACGCGCCCAAGCACTCAAGGCCTCAGGCGCCGAAGGGCCCGGGTTCGTCGGCGCGATGCACTGGCAAGCAGCCCACATCGCGGGGCCTTTGCGCACGCTCAAGGACCACGAGCAAATGCCACTCGGACAAGCGCTCGCCGCGGTCTCCTGGGCACTCGTGCTGCTCCTGCAAGCGATGTGCCTCGCCGAGCCCGCCGGCAGCACAGCCACCGAGGTAACCAAGGCGCTCGCCGACGCCCGCGCCGAACTGAGCACCGCCGAAGAGCACCTACGCCGACTGGACGAGCAGACCGCCGACCTCGCAGGCGAACTTCACGGCCTGATCGCCGCCGCACACGACGCGATGCGCACGCACGGCAACGGACAAGCCAGCTGAAACCGGAGCTCAGCGCCTCTACTTGGCACTTGGTGCCACGATCCTTAACGGCAACCCGACATCGACGACGTGGCCTGCGGAGGGGACGGAACTCAGTGCCCGGTCGCGCAGCAACGGACGCCAACGAGGCGCACGCATCGTCATCGCGATCGTCGCGTCGTAGAAGCGCGTGGACCCGACGCGGCCAGCCGCCGGAACGTAACGCTCAACACCGCCAGGCGTGGGCATGTCGTCACAGACGGCGTCGGGCAGGGCCGTTAGCGATCCGAACCATGCTGGCGGTCATGGATGCGGCCCCGATGGCGGAGAGGATCCATTCGTCGGGAGGCATGCCGGCCGTACCTTCAGCGGTGCGGTATAGGCGACATTGCAGCTCGAAGTCCACCCGATCATCGGCGCCGGGCTCGACGTCGCGGCCGTCACGCGCAGGCTGTGGGACGGCTCGATCGCGCGCGACCCCGCGGCCGGTCCGGCCTCTTGACCGGACGAGTCAGCCGCCGACGAGCCGAGCTCAGTAGCGCTCGTCGTACGGATCCGGGGGAGGTGCCACGGGAGGTGCGGCGGGGGCCGCGCCGTGGTGCATCTCGGCGGCCTGGCGCTGATGCAGCGCCGCCCCCTCGCGATGAGCCTGCGCACGCATGCGTAGTTCGTCGTCGTCGGGGACGTGCTGGGCGGCGGCCATCTGGTCGGGCGGCGGCGCGGTGCGATCCCTCCGGGGACGCCGGCGGCGGGTGGCCGGCTGCGCGGTGTGACCCCTTCGGGGACGCCCGCGGCGGGTGGCCGCCTGCGCGCGCAGGCGTGGCAGGTTCCACACGATCAGGGCCGTGACGATGATGGCGAGCAGGACGAGCAGGAAGGTCTCCATGTGCTGATCGTTACCCGCGCGCCGAGACCGGCATGCGAATCCAGACGGATGTCCGACCCCCGGGAACCAGGGAAGACCTGCGCCCCGGTGTCGTCGTCGATGATCGCGATCGCGACCGCCGGGCATGCCTCGGCCGCGGCCATGACTGCTGCGGCGGCGCGGTGCCGACGACCACGGCGGTGTCAGGCATGGCGAAGGCTCGGGGTGCCATGTGCAGGCAGTCTCCGTCGCTGAGGCGGATGGCGCGGATCTCGTCACCCTCCGCGCGCAAACCCTCGATGCCGGCCTCGAGCAGCAGCCGCACGCCCTCGTCGCGGTGCATGTCGGCGAACCACGCGGCAAGCTGCGGGCCGACAATGCGCAGCAGCGGAGCGGCCGCCGCGTCGAGGACCGTCACCTCGACGCCGAGGCTGCGCGCCGGCGCCGCCACCTCGAGGCCGATGATGCCGGCGCCCACGATGACGAGGCGGGCGCCAGGGCGCAGCCGCTCTCGCAGCCGCGCCGAGTCGAGCGCGCTGCGCAGGACGTGGACGTTGTCGAAGCGCTCGCTGCCGGGCAGCGTCCGCGGTCGCGCTCCGGTCTCGATGAGCAACCGGTTGCCGTCTTCGTGCATGAGCACGCCTCCGGACGCGCACAGCGCGCGCGGACCTCGATCGCCCGCTTCCGACGAGGTCGCGCGGGCGCGGACGGCACGCCGGGACCGGCCTTCCGGTAGTAACTGAACAGGAACGCACGCCAAGCGCCATCATCCGTGAGAACCGCCGCTTGGTGTTCGTCGCCGTTGGCGGCACAGGTTCCGCGGTGCTCAGGTTGGGGTCTATCGGGGCTTCGTGCGAACACCGGCGTCTAGGCGAGCGGTGCTCGGCGCCTGAACGGAGTGCCGGTCGCCGAGCCGGAGGGCGATCAGCCGCGCGATCGCCAGTGCGGCGAGGGTCGAGCACACCATGAGCACCGGGGTTTGCCAGGTCCAGTCCAGCGCGGCTCCGAGGGAGATCGAGTTGTTGAGCGCGTGTACCGCGATGCAGGGATACAGCGACCCAGTCCAGTAGTAGAGCAGGCACAGCCCGACACCGAAGAGGACAACGGGAATCATGACGGCGATCGGCAACCATCCGACATGCGTCGCGGCGAAGAGAACGCCCGTCGTGATCGCTGCCGGCCACACTCCCCGCCAGTTGCGCAACGCGCGAAAGATGTAGCCGCGAAAGAGGAACTCTTCCTGGAGGGGCCCGACGATCGTCAGAACCACGATCAGGACCAGCACGGTCAGCGTTCCGTCGGTGCCCAACCGCTCCGTCAGTGGGCCCTCGTCGTCGTCGAGTCCGAGCGCCACGACCCACAGCGCGGTCATCGCGGTGAGCGCGATCCAGACGGCCAGCAGCAGCCCGATCGCGCGTCGCAGCGGCGGGCGGCGCAGTCCGAAGTCAGCGGCGGTCGGCCTGCCGTGCATGTTGGCCAGCAGGAGCGCCAGGCCGATCGGAGCGACGTTCAGCGCGATCAGCGCGATCGCGTTGCCGAGCGGCAAGCCTACGCCGTCTCCCGTGGCAGTCGCCCGGCCTGCGAGCGTGAGTCCGACGACCCCAAGGAACGCCACGCCGACCGTCCATGGCCTCCAGCCGGCCGCTCCGGGGAGCCGGCGCGAGACGGCTCCCTGCGGTGCCGCCTCCCCGGGTTGCGGTGGGCCGACGCCCGATGCCTGGATACCGGCCACGGTCGTCGGAGACTACGCGGCGCGCGAGCGCTCGGCGATCGCGCAGAGGGCAGCGAGGGTCAGCATGAGCGGCCCGAAGAAGTAGATGTGCCAGTCGCGGGCGTAGGCGTCCGGAGCCTGGATGAGGTTGTTCACGCCGGCGAGCGCGAAGACGACGACGAGCATCCAGGTGCCGACGCGCAGCATCCAGCGTGGCAGCGGCACCGCCAGGACGCCGATGCGCGCGAGCAGCAGCACGGCTGCGCAGGCGATCAGGACGGCGACGACCGCGCTCGCGGCCTGTGGCGGGATCTCGGGGGAGCCGTAGGCGGTGGCGGCTGCCCATGTTCCGCCGGCGGCCCAGTACGCGTGAAATCCGAAGACGAGCAGGAGGATCGCGGCGCCGGCGTGGCCCGCGGCCGTTGTGATCGACGTCGGCGCAACGCGTGCGGTCGTGTCGGTGCTGCGTGCGGCGTTGGTCGATGCGGTGTGTGCGGTGGGGGTCATCGGTCCTCCTGAGGATGGGCAAGGAATGGGGCGGGACGTGAAGAGCGGCGCGGTCGCGGGGCCGAGGTCGGCGTTGCTTCGGGGTGGCGCGTTCGCCATGCCGTGACCGCGAAGCTCAGGCCGAGCACGAGGAAGCACGAGTACACGCCGATGTAGATCGCCGGGGTGAGCATCGGATCGGGTTGGCCGGCGACGGCTTTGGCGACGGTCCCGGCGAGGCCGAGCAGCCCGACGGGGGTCATGATCGCGAAGCCCAGCCATGCCAGCGAAGCGCGTAGGCGCCGCGGTACCCGGCGGCCCCATGGCTGCACGAGGGACTGCAGGATCGCGCTTGCGAGCAGGGCAAGGAGTACCGTGGCCCACACGGCGATCAGCGGTCCTCCGATCTGAGCCATGAAGTCCTCCATGACCGCGGTGTCGCGCACGCCGACCGTGCTGCCCAGCCCCCATGCGGTCTTGACGGCGGCGTAGCCTGCCGCGGCGGCGCACCCCACGTGGGCTGCCGTGATTGCCTGCTTGTGCGGTCTCGCTGTCATGGTCGTCACTCTCGTGGCGACCGATGGCCCGTTCGTCCCTTGTGCGAGCGATCCGTGTCACTCCTGCGAGGGATTC
Organism: Actinomycetota bacterium; assembly: GCA_030860005.1. Classification (GTDB taxonomy): domain Bacteria; phylum Actinomycetota; class Thermoleophilia; order Solirubrobacterales; family Solirubrobacteraceae; genus CADCVQ01. The sequence continues at coordinate 2,784 of JALZJA010000146.1, read as the reverse complement.
GCGAGCTCGCAGGGGTGTGTCAGGATCGGCGCATGCCACGAGTGCGTGAGCTGCTGGCCATCCCCGTGCGCAGGTCGACGTGGCAGCGCTTCGTGTATCTGGGGATCGGCGTGGCGCTGGTCGCGCCGTTCGCGACGCTCGCCGGGTTCATCGCGCCGGTGCTGGAAGGCGGCTTGGCAGAGACCGCGGCGTGGACGGTCGCAAGCGTTCTGTGCTTCGGCCCGCTGACCATAGCCACGGGGATGCTGGCGTCCGTGCGCGATCTCGAGATCGCCGCGGTACGCCGGCTGCTCGGAGTCGGGCTCGCTGACGCTGCTGGGCTTGAGGTGCAGATGTCGTGGTCCACGCGCTGGCGTTCGGCGGCGTGGTTCGTCGCCCACCTCGTCGCGGGCGGCGTGATCGGTGCCCTGACGCTCGTCCTGCCGCCGGCGGCCGTTTCCGCCTTCCTGGCGCCGTTTGCCTCTGGAGACGTGCAGCTGGGTCAGCTCGACGCCACCGTGCCCGGCGGGCCCGGGAGCGCGTGGCTCGTGCCGCTTGCCGTGCTGTCACCGTTCGTGCTGATCTATCTCGCCGCGGCAGCAAGCGCGCTGCTGGCGCGCATCGCGCCACGTCTGCTGGGCCCTTCGCCGACCGAACGCCTCGCCGCCTCGCAGCGCCACGCCACGCGTCTTGCCGAGCGCAACCGCCTCGCGCGCGAGTTGCACGACTCCGTCGGCCACGCGCTGAGCATCGTCACCGTGCAGGCGGGCGCCGCCGAGCGCGTGCTCGACAACGATCCCGTGTTCGTGCGCGAGGCACTGACGAACATCCAGACATCGGCGCGTGACGGTCTGCGCGACCTCGACCACGTCCTCGGCCTGCTTCGCGACGACGCCCCGTCGCGCGCGCCGACCCCCACCCTGGCCGACCTGCCCCGACTCGTCGACAGTACCCGCTCGGCCGGCATCGACATCACCGCCGAACTGACAGGCCGCATCGACGACGTGCCGCAGGCCGTCTCGCGCGAGGCCTACCGGATCGTCCAGGAGAGCCTGACCAACGCCGCCCGTCACGCAGGCCGCGCGCCCGTGAGCCTGAGCCTCAACGTCGGCGCGGACGAGCTCGGGGTCGAGCTGACGAACCCCCTCAACGGCTCTCTTGCTCGCCGCGCGAGCGGCGGCCGCGGTCTGAACGGCATACAGGAGCGCGTCACGAGCCTCCGCGGCCAGATGTCCGCCGGCCCCGACGCCGGGTGCTGGCGCGTCTCCGTACGCCTGCCGCTGCACCCGACGCCATGACGCTCGGCGTGCTGCTCGTCGACGACGAACCGCTGATCCGCAGCGGCCTGCGCGCGATCATCAACGCCGAACCAGACCTCAGCGTGATCGGCGAGGCCGAGGACGGAGCCGGCGTCACAGCGCTCGTGCGCCGCCTGCGCCCCGCGGTCGTGCTGATGGACGTCCGCATGCCCGTCGTCGACGGCATTGACGCGACCCGCCGCGTGCTCGCCAACGTCGACGACCCGCCGCGCATCCTCGTGCTGACGACGTTCGAGAACGACGATTACGTCTTCGATGCTCTGCGCGCCGGAGCATCGGGATTCCTGCTCAAACGCGCCCGCCCTGAAGAGGTCGTCCGAGCGATTCGGCTGCTCGCCGCCGGCGACTCGCTGCTGTTTCCCGCCGCGATCCGCGAACTGGCGGCACGTTACGCGCCCGCCGTGGCTCCAGCCCGCGGCCTCGATGCCGCAGGGCTCACCGACCGCGAGGCCGAAGTACTGCGCCTCGTAGCGCAAGGGCTGTCCAACGCCGAGATCGCCTCACAGCTCATTGTCAGCCTCGAGACCGTGAAGTCCCACGTCGCGCACGTGCTCACCAAGCTCGACGCCCGCGACCGCACCCAAGCCGTCATCCGCGCCTACGAGACAGGCTTCATCACCCCCCGCTGATGCGCAGCACCAGGTCCGACACATCACGCTCTGAGGCACCACGGACACCGAGGTGTCGGCCATGACGATCTTGTGGCCCACCGACGGTGTCGGTAGATCACCGGTCGTCTACGCCCCGGCGATCTCGCGCAGCGTGCTCATGTGGTTCTCGAATGCGGTGCGGCCCTGCGGGGTGAGCTTCAGCCACGTCCGGGGCCACTTGCCGACGTGGCCCTTGCGGATCGCGACGTAGCCGGCCTGCTCGAGCGTCGATGCTTGGCGGGAGAGCACGGAGTCGCTGACTTCGAGGGTGTCGCGCAGGAAGCGAAACTCCAGCTCGTCGGCTTTGGCGAGGGCGGCGAGCAGGGAGAACCGCACGGGCTGATGGATCAGCTCATCGAGGCGCCCTCGGGGGTGTGTGGTCGTCATGAGTTGCTCCTGAGACGCTGGCCCCAGACGACCAGCGGCAGGGCGGCCACGATGCCGCCGATGACGTAGGAGAACGCGATCGCGTCGTCGAAGCCTTCTGCGATGGCGCCGCCGACGCATACGCCCGCGGTCAGCGCGACCCACGTCCACGATGGCGTCTGGTCAGCGACCCGCACGTCGCGCTCGCGCACGACGAAGTACACGGCAGTCGCTATGAACAGGGCGAGCGCTACCGCCATCGTGGTGTAGCCCCAGACGGTGCGATTGACGAATGTCAAAGCCGGGGATGACGAGCGCCATGAACGCCCCCCACGCGACGAACGGTCTCGTCCCAGGGTCTGGGGGAATCGTGGGGCGGGCGTAGCCTCCGCTTTGACCGACAAGTCGAAGCTGATGGAGGTACGCCCGCATGAAGAAGGTAGTCCCCAGTGAGCGGCTGCGCCGCGAGC
>JALZJA010000142.1 GCA_030860005.1 Actinomycetota bacterium | reverse complement strand
CTCGAGGCCGGCCCGGACGCCTCCGCCGCGGGCGCGCGGCTGCTGCGACCCGACGGGATCGTCCAGCCGTCGGCGTGGCGCTTCCCGACGCCGTGGACGGCGGCCGTGGGCGCCGTCTTCCTGCACCGCCGCTACACCGTGCAGAGCCGCGGCGAGCGTCTCCGCGACGTCGACTGGGCGCAGTCGGCGGCGCTGCTCGTCCGGCGTGAAGCGGCGGAGCAGATCGGCTGGTTCGATCCCGCGTTCTTCGTCTACTCCGACGAGGTCGACTTCTGCAAGCGCCTGCACGACGCGGGCTGGCGCACGATCTTCGTGCCCGGCGCGGTCGCGATCCATCACGAGCAGCTCTCGACCGGCGGCGTCCCCGAGCGGCGGATCGTCGAGCTGTCACGCAACCGCGACCGCTACATGCGCAAGCACCACGCCGCGCCCGCCGCGTGGGCCGTGCGGCTGCTCACGGCGTGGACCTACGCCGTCCGCGCCACCGCCGCGCTCGCGCTGCCCGGCCACGACCCGCGGCGTTACTGGCGTCACGTGACGGCGACGCTGCGCCCGGGACGCGGGGAGGGGCTGCGCGAGGCGGCGGCGGAGCACAACCGCGGGCGGCGCTTGTGAAGAAGGCGTGAGCGAGCGACCCGGCGGTGCGAGTGTGGCGAGTTGTGCAGCTGACAGATGACTAACCCGCCACGGCCGATCAACGGCCGAGCGTTCAACCGGCCACGGGCGGCGGGCGCTCGCCGACGCGCTTGCGCCAGCCGCGCTCGATCTTCGCAACGAAGGCCTTCGGCGAGCGCTTGTAGAGGCGCCGTCCGCGCTTGAGCGCCTTGCGTTGCAGGGCGCCGCGGCGGCGGTCGATGACGGCGAGCAGCGCCTGCCGGCGATCGTCGTCCTCGAAAGATCGCGGCTGACGCTCGACGTACTCGCGCAGGACGGCCAGGTCGTGATCGTCGCCGAGCAGGTTGGAGACGTCGTGCGCGTCGGAGCCCAGCCGCTTCATGCGCTTCGGGGCCGCCGGGCGCATGATCTGCGCGGTGTGCCAGAGGTCCTTGACGCGCTTGCGGGCCTCGTGAAGGTTCTCCGGCGTCGGGTCCGAGCGCGCCGCGCGCATTCGCTTGCGCCCGCGGCGGTAGATGCGTTTCATGCCCGGCGCGAGCGCGTCGAAGCCGTCGCTTTCGAAGGTCCACGCGGGTATTCGTGCTCGGGCGTCGTCGATCTTGACGAGCGCCGCGCCGACGTGGCCCCCGTCCTCTCGCATCGCCGCGAGCGCTTGGCCGTGCTCCTCTTCGAGCTGCTCGCGCAGCGCGGCGGTCGCGTCAGGCTCCAGCTCGTCGGCGAACCGCTCCCGCAGCGCGTCCAGGGTCTGCACCAACACCGCCGCGTCGCGCCCCGCCGACAGGCGCCGGCCCGCCATCCGAAACGCGGTGTTCTCGCGCTCGTAGGTCTCCTTGCCGAGCGCGTCGCGCGTCAGGCGCAGGGAGGCGCGCAGGCGCTTGAGGTGCTTGCGCGTCTCATGGACCGCCTCGCCGAGGCTGCGCTTCGATGCACCGTCGAGCTGCTCGTGTGCGTCGTCGAGCTGGCCGCGGGCGATCCGCCGGATGCCATCGGGCACGAACTCGTCACGGCGCAGGCGATAGACGCGATCGGGCTCGCCGGCGCGATCCGGCGCGATCCGCTCACGCACGAGCTTGGCGCCCGCCGCAGCCGCGCCGGCGACCGCGACTGCCGCGACTGCCGCGCCGGGACTCGGGGCAGGGCGCTTGGAGGCCATGTATCTGCATTCCCCACCACGACCACCGCCCTAACGCCTGTACTGTCCGCGCCCGGCGAAACGAGGAGGGGCAGATGGCGGCTTCGAGCAGCGCGACGACGATCTGGGAGGGCGACCTGGCGCAGGGTTCGGGGGTGACGACGCCCGCGAGCGGCGCGTTCGAAACGGTCGACGTGAGCTGGGCCTCGCGCACCGAGCGCTCCGCCGGCAAGACGAGCCCGGAGGAGCTGCTGGCCGCGGCGCATGCGTCGTGCTACTGCATGGCGCTGTCACTCGAGCTCGCCGAGGCGGGCACGCCGCCCAAGCGGCTGGAGGCGACCGCCGAGGTCGACTTCGTGGCGGGCGAGGGCGTCAAGTCCTCGCACATCACGGTCAGCGGGCAGGTGCCGGACATAGACCAGGACGGGTTCGCCGCCGCCGCACAGGCCGCCGGCGAGGGCTGCCCGATCTCGGGCGCGCTGAGCATCGAGATCACGGTCGACGCGACGCTCGAGTCCTGAGGCTGCGCAGCCCCGCGAGCTCGGCCGGCTGCGCGAAGCGCGACGCGGCGAACAGCAGGGGCAGGACCGCGAGCGCCAGCGCGCGCGACGCAAAGCCGTCCACGCCCGAGGTCGGCAGCGCCAGCTCGCCGGCGACCGCGACCCCGGCCAGCAGTGCGACGGCGTGCGCGAGGCGTCCCCACTCGAACGGGACCGCGAACAGGCGCCGCGTGAGCAGGTGCAAGACGACGAGCATGACCGTGTAGGCGGCGACGAGCGCGATGCCGGCGCCGGCGATCCCGAGCGGCTCGACGAGCACGACGAGCGCGACGACGTTGACGACGACGCCCGCCAGCGCGGCCGGGAACGTGCGCGTCGTGATCCCCACTCGCCCGCCGATCGTGACGAGGACCAGGAAGAGTCCGTACATCGCCCACCCCAGCGCGACCCACGGCAGCGCCTCGTGCGCCTCGAAGTACTCGGGCGCCGCGAGCAGGCGCACGACCCAGCGGCCGAGCAGCGTCAGCGCCGCGACGACGAGCCCGGTGACGACGACGAACCACGTCGTCACCGCGGCGTAGAAGCGACGCGCGCGGTCATCGTCCTCGATCGAGTACGCCAGCGGCGGCCACGCGAGCTGAAAGCCCCGGACCGCAAGGATGACCGCCGTCGCGAGCTTCACCGACAGCGCGAAGAGCCCCGCCGCGGCCGCGCTCTGCGAGCGCAGCAGGTACGCGCGATCGACGACGTTGAGCGCGAAGACGGTCGCATCGGCGGGCACGGTCGGCACGCCGAAGCGCAGCAGCGGACCGAGCGGGACACCATGCCCGCCCACCCCCAGGCCGATCCGGCCGCGCAGGACCCACCACAGCCCGAGCAGCACGACGGTCGAGGCGACATAGTTGCCCGCGAGGTAGCCGCGCGCGCCCTGGTCCAGGCCGACGACGAGCGTCACGGTCAGCGCCACGCTCAGGACGACGTTCGCGACCGCCGCGAGGAGGTACGTGCGGCGGCGCTCGTCGACGCGCAGCAGCGCGTAGGCGACCTCGAGGTTCGTGAACGACCACAGGCCGAGCACGGCGATGCGCATGAGCCCCGTCTCCTCGAAGCCGAGCAGGAGCTCGCTCAACG